>NZ_MJYC01000037.1:0-6673 GCF_001763115.1 Campylobacter sp. BCW_4323
ATCATTGCTTTTTACTTCTATAGTAGAAACATTTTTTGTTTTATGGTTGATGAAGTCAAAGAAATTTTGCAAAGATTTAAAAATTGAATTAATTTTTGCACTTACCATATATTTTATACACATATATACAATAGCTGAAATTATAATTAAAAATATAATAACTACAGCAACTATAATTAACTGAAGATGATATAAAGGTTTTAAAACTGAATTTTTAGGGGTTGTTACAAGTATACTCCAGCGACTTGAATCTTCTAATGTACTAAAAGAAGAAACCGAAGCATAACTAGTTAAACCTGTAGATGTATAAAAATTATTGATTAAAATATCTCTATGTTCTTTAATAGCACTTAATATAGGAGCTACAGAAGGAGAATGGTTGTATTCATTGATTTTTTGCAAAATTGCTTTAGGATTTTCATGAATAACAAATGTTCCATCATCTGCAAGTAGCAATCTTTGATCTCCTTCGTGAAAATTTAAAGAAGGATCAAGTAAAGCTTTAGACATCTGTGAAAGCTCTAAAGAGAAACCAATAACTCCCGCAAAGTCTCCTTTTTGATTAAAAATAGGCATTCCTAAGTTTATTCCTAAAAATTCTCCATTACCATAATCAAGACGCTTAACTGAACCAAAAGTAACTTTTTGCTCTCCATTGTGCACATTGTTTTCAATTTTTGAGATTACAGGTATGCTGTTATACATATTTTTATTTTGTATAAATGTTTTAATACCTCCATCAATCCCTGGAGTTGAATCATTATAAACAATAGATAAATTTCCATTTTGAGTGTCTTTATCTTTATTTCCTGACAAGACTGAAAGATCTTTAATGTACAAAAAAGCATAAGTGGTATGCATACTTGAATCTAATGTTTTTTTGGTTAAATTTTCCAATACATTAATGTCAATATTCCCATTATCATTAATAACTTGTTGTATGCTAGTACCTAATGCTTTAGAGAGTAAAAAAGGTTCATTAAGCGTGGATTGCATATAATTTACATATCTTTTTGAAGCTATGTCTAGAGCAATTTCTGCTTCTTTTTCCATATTTTGAGAAACTTTCCATGATATGATGGCAATCATAAAGACTAAGCTAACCATAACACTTCCAATTACTGAAAGGGTTAATTTAGTTCCAATAGATTTTAACATTGTCTTCCTTTCTTGTATATTTATTTGCAAATTATAACTATAAAATACTTATTTTTTTCTAAAAAAGTTATTAATTATTAATTAATATTTTGTTAATGTTAATTAATAATTAAATTAAATAGTGTTAAAATACATTTACATCAAATTCATATTAAGGAATAGCAATGAAAAAGATTTTCATTTCTTTTGTTGTCCTAGCGACATGTTTATGGGCAGAAAATACCGCCTATACCGATGAAGTTGTATCACTTTATCTTAATAAAGATGATGCTAAAGTCATAGGAAGACTTTTACCTACAAATCCTTTTGAAGTGTTAAAAAGCGAAAATAACAAAGTTTTGCTAAAAATTGATGGTTATGTAAATCCTAAAGCACCTTCTGTAATTTATTTCAATGACTTTCAAAGAATTATTGTTGCAGCTTTTTCTAAAAATACAAAATTAAATTTCTCTCAAAGAATAACTGGAAAAGATGGAAAATGGGATAAGGTAAGCCTTGAAATTTGGGCAGATCAAAAAGAATTTGTCAAAGACAATAAAGAAATGTTAAGTCGAGCCAAAGAGCTTTTTGTAAATAACTGCGGAATTTGTCATGCTATCCACAAAGAAAAAGAATTTACAGCTAATGCTTGGCCTGCAATTTTCCGTTCTATGGCTGATAGAACAGGTATTGATAAAAAAGACAGATGGCTAGTTATAGAATACTTACAAAAAAACGCAAAAGATTTTAAAACAAAATAAGGAGAAAAGCATGCTAGATAGAAGAAAATTTTTAAAAATTGGAGCGAGCTTAAGTGCTTTACCTCTCATTCCAAGCTTAAGTGCAGGAAAAACCTTAGAAGCTTCAAAAGTTAGCCTTGGACTTGTAAAAAATGGAGAAGTGATTACCGCAGCACACTGGGGGATTTTAAAACTCACTATAAAAGATGGTAAGATAGTAAAAAGTGAACCTTGGGAAAAAGTTACAAAAATGGATAATCCTTTACAGCACTATACTGCCGATATGGTTTATAAATCTCGTGTGAAGTATCCTTATGTGCGTAAGTCCTACTTTGAAAATCCTGACAATCCTAAACCTGAGCTTCGCGGAAAAGATGAGTTTGTTCGCGTAAGTTATGGTGAAGCGATCAAGCTTATCGCCAAAGAGCTTAAAAAAACAAGAGATAGTAAAGGTGCAAGTGCGATTTTTGGTGGAAGCTATGGCTGGAAATCAAGTGGAAATATGCAAAACTCACGCATCTTACTTCATAGATTTTTAAATGTAACAGGTGGATTTGTAGGAGCTACAGGAGACTATTCTACAGGAGCTTCTCAAGTGATTATGCCTTATGTTGTAGGATCAATTGAAGTTTATGAGCAGCAAACCTCATGGGAAAATATCTTAAGTGATTCTAAATATGTTGTGATTTGGGGTGCTGATCCACTTTCTACTTTACGTATAGCTTGGACTTCAAACGAACAAAGAGGTTTGGCATACTTTGAAAAACTTAAAGACAGTAAAATCAAAGTGATTTGTATAGATCCTGTAAAAACCACTACAGCGAAATTTTTAAATGCCAAATGGATAGCTCCACGCCCAAATACCGATGTAGCTTTAATGATGGGTATGGCAAGCCATTTGATTGCTAAGAAAAAAATCAATTACGAGTTTTTAGACACTTACACTACAGGCTTTGATAAATTTAAAGATTATTTAGAAGGTAAAGAAGATGGAGTGAAAAAAGAAACCAAATGGGCAAGTAAAATTTGCGGTATCGATGAAAAAACTATCAAAAATTTAGCTGAAACTTTTTATGATAATCCTACTATGATTATGAGTGGTTGGGGTATGCAAAGAGCACATCATGGCGAACAGCCTCACTGGATGTTAGTTACTCTTTGTGCGATGTTAGGACAAATCGGCACAAAAGGAGGTGGTTTTGGATTAAGCTACCATTACAGCAATGGTGGTGTTCCAACTTGCAAAGGCGGAGTTATCGGCGGTATGACAGCAGGTAGCTTAGGAATTTGGAACAATGGTAAATTTAAAGGTTTAGCAAAAAGCGAAACTTCAAACGAAGATGCAGAATGGCTTCAAAATGCAGCGAGTTATTCTTTCCCTGTAGCAAGAATCGCTGATGCTTTACTTCACCCTGGAAAAACCATAGATCACAACGGCTCTAAGCTTACCTATCCTGATATTGATTTTATTTACTGGGTAGGTGGAAATCCTTTAGTGCACCATCAAGATACCAACACTAATGTAAAAGCATGGAGAAAACCACGCACCGTTGTGGTAAATGAAATTTACTGGACTCCAACAGCTAAAATGGCAGATATTGTTATGCCTGTAACTTCATCTTATGAAAGAGATGATATTACCATGACAGGAGATTATTCAAATATGCATATAGCTCCTATGAAACAAGCAGTTGAGCCTGTGGGTGAAAGCAAAGATGATTATGTAATTTTCTCTGATATTTGTAAAATTTATGGAAAAGATGTCTTTAATGCCTACACAGAAAATGGCAAAAAAGCTAAAGATTTCATCAAAGAATACTACAATAGCGCCCTAAAACAAACTCAAAGTTTTGGCGAAGCTTTTGCCACTCCTATGCCAAGTTTTGAAGAATTTTGGGCTAAAAATGAACCAATCACTTTTGAACCAACAGCTGAAAGTTTAGAATGGACTCGTTTTTCAGAATTTATAGAAGATCCTATCTTAAATGCTCTGGGTACAGATTCAGGGCTCATTGAAATTTACTCAGAAACGATTAAAAATTATAATTATGATGATTGCAAAGCCCATCCTACTTGGTTTGAGCCTATTGAATGGCTTGGAAATGCAACCAAAGAAGCACCTTTCCACTTACTTACAAACCACCCAAGAGATCGCTTACACTCTCAACTTTGTCACACAAGCTTAAGAGATACTTATGCAATAAAAGATAGAGAGCCGATTTTAATCAATTCCAAAGATGCAAAAAAACTTGGTATAAAAAATGGCGATGTAGTGCGCGTGTTTAACAAACGTGGCGAAGTTTTAGCAGGGGCTGTTGTAAGTGATGAAATCATGCAAGGGGTTGTAAGGCTTTGTGAAGGTGCTTGGTATGATCCTAATGAAAACGGACTTTGCAAATGTGGAAATGCAAATGTTTTAACCATGGATATACCAACTTCAAAACTTGCCAATGGCAATATCTCTCACACAGGGCTCGTAAACATAGAAAAATTTAAAGGTGAACTACCAAAACTTACTGCCTTTAATGCGCCAAAAGGTGTGAATTAAATTGCAAGAAAGCCGTAAGGCTTTCTATTGTCCAAGCAAATTTAAACTTAAAGCCATTATTGCCATTCCTAATATAAGTCCATATAAACTATCATGGGCCTTATCATAAGTTTTTGCAGCGGGCAAAAGTTCATCAAGAGATATAAAAACCATAATTCCTGCAATCACAGCAAAACTTATAGCTAAAGTAAGATCGCCTATAAAAGGCAATAAAATCAAAGCTCCAACAAAAGCACCCAAAGGCTCTGCAAAACCCGAAAGAGCTGAATAAATAAAAGCCTTTTTCTTATTTCCTGTAGCATGGTAAATTGGCAAACTCACGGCCAAACCTTCAGGGATATTGTGTATAGCCACAGCTATAGCTATAGCAATTCCTAAAGTAAGATTGTCAAGACTCGAAATAAAAGTAGCAAAACCTTCTGGGAAATTATGTATAGCAATAGCCAAAGCTGTAAAAATCCCTGTGCGTTTTAAAGCTTTAGTATTGATCTGATGCAACTTTTCTCCAGGATGAAATTTCGGAGGATTTTGTCCTTTTTGAGGTAAGGGACAAATTTTTAACTCGCTTAAATCCTCTTTAGGCTCGTGAGGATTGACATCTTCGGGGATTAATTTATCAATCAATAAAGATATTAAAATTCCACCAAAAAAACAAGCTAATCCCAAAAGCTCAGCCCAATGCGAATCATAGTGATTTTTAAAATCTTTCAGTGCAGTGGGTAAAATTTCCATGAAAGAAATATATATCATTACCCCAGCTGAAAAACCAAGTCCTAAAGAAAGTACCCTTAAATCATCTTTTCTAGAAAAAAAGGCTATTATAGAACCTATAGCTGTAGAAAAACCTGCAAAAAGAGTCAGTAGCATTGCGATAAAAATTTGTTCAAAGGTAAATTGCATTAATAATTCTTAACTTCAATAAAATTTTAATATTTTAAATACTTATATTTATAAAAAGTTAACATATGGTAAAATTACAAAAGATATTAAAATTTTTAAGAATATTTTAAAAAATTATAGAATACTATGCTAAGTTTTTTATAAATTTTTAAAAGTTAAGGAAAAAATATGAATTTTCGTTCTTTAAATATAAGCACTAAGCTTATTTTATCTGTAGCTATAGGGGTAATTTTAGGCATTATCGTATTAGTTTCAACAGTTTCCATATATATTTCTGAAAATATGGAAAAAGAGGCCAAAGATTCAATATTTTTAGCTTCAAAAAGATACACCAATTATATGGAATATTCTAAATGAAACTGTTGCACTTACAAAAGGAACCGCAACTTCCTTAAATGATATGTTTGAACACAATAATCAAGTTGATGCTGATTTGATTGAAAGCTTAATGAAAAATTTATTTGATAGTAGTTTATATTCAGCTTATACTTTTTTGTATTTAAAAGATACTTCAGTGCTAGGGGATGCTCAAGGAATTAATAAAAGATACACAAGTTCTGATGGTAAAACTTTTGCTATGATTTATTTTGATCAAACCACTGGAAAATCTGGAGGAATAGAAACAATTCAAACGCCAAATAATTTTAGTAATTTAAAGATTATAGAGCAAGTAGAAAAAAACGCTAAATATGGAGATAAAGACAGTTTATTTGTTGAGCCACCAACTAAACTTAACTACGATGGAAAAGATTTTCTAGGTATTAATTTTGGAATGCCTATTTTTAATAATAAAGGTAAATTGATTGGAGTTGCTGGATATACTTTAGATTTTTCTGAAGTTTCTGAAACCATACTTGACCCAAAATTAGATTTTTTTGAAGGGGATTTAAGATTTTTGATGACTGATAAAGGTGTTATTGCCATTCATAAAAATCATAATGCCATTTTAAAAACACTCAGTGATATAAATAAAGATCCCTCTGTGGAGTTAGTCAATAATGCTGTTAAAGAACACAAAACTGTTATAATAGATGATTATGTTGCTTCAACTGGAGATTTAAGCTATGCATCCGTTTCATCTTTTAGTACTGCAAATAATTCAAGTCGCTGGAGTATACTTGTAACAACCCCTAAAAATTCAGTTTTAAAACCTTTATATCATCTTCAGTTAATTATAGTTGCTGTAGTTATTATATTTTTAATTATAATTTCAGCTATTGTATATATGTGTATAAAATATATGGTAAGTGCAAAAATTAATTCAATTTTTAAATCTTTGCAAAATTTCTTTGACTTCATCAACCATAAAACAAAAAATGTTTCTACTATAGAAGTAAAAAGCAATGAT
>NZ_MJYC01000038.1:0-1111 GCF_001763115.1 Campylobacter sp. BCW_4323
ATACAATATTTAGGTTCTATTTTAACTATTTTATTTTGTTCAAAACGAGCTTGTATAGCTCTTGCATAGGTAGAATTTTGATTATTATGTTTATCACCTAGTCTTTGGGTATCTACTTTTTTTTCTAATTCATTGCCATTATCATTTTTATATTTAATTATACCTTTAAAAACATATTGCAACATCGCATAACTAGCATCTGCACAATTAGCATAGTCTAAGAATTTAGTGATTAAGTCTAATTTAGCTTCTTGTGTTTTAATGTTTTTGCTCATTTGTTATTCCAAAAATCTAAATCTCAAATTATCTTTCTAATTTTTTATCTAATATCTTCACAATACAGTCTTTTATGATATCTAAAATAGAATCCAGCACCCTCATCACCTCCCAAAAATATACCATAATCATTATAAATATAAGATAAGTGTGTTGAATAATGAATACCATCATAATAATCTTCAAATGTAACTTCTGTTAAAGTAAATTTATTTTTTTGCAACACATTAATGCTTTCTGATTTTTTAAAATCAAAATATATTTTTTTATTTATTTTTTGATTAAAAAAGAATTCTCCTTTTTCATCATGCATTGTATTTCCTTTTTCTCTATTGCTGAATATTTCCCAATAAGCTTTATTGTAAATTATTACTTTATTATCTATATCTTTACACAAGCTCCTAAACTCATAATACTGCGGATCCATATATTTATAAGAACATCCTCCTACTAAGAATAATAAAAGATATGCAGGTAAAAGAAACAAAGTAAATTTTTTAAATATTGTTTTAAAATTTATAGTTTTTGTTTTATTTTTTAATTTACAAAAAATTTTAAAGATAAAATATAAAATAATAGAAAATATAAAAACAAAAAAGAAAAATATAAGAATAAATATTAAAAGATTAATAAAGAATTCTAGCATTTTTATTAACTCCTCTTAATTTTCTCTGTTTTTTTCATAAGACAATTTGTAGTGTCGGGCTGATGTTTTAAAAGTTTAAATCTATTTACAAAATCAATAGTTCTTTTACTCAGTGCATCATTTAACCCTACCCTACTAATATCATTATCCAATGTTATTTCTTTACTATCAAAACAAGTATTTATAAGA
>NZ_MJYC01000039.1:0-149011 GCF_001763115.1 Campylobacter sp. BCW_4323
CAATGATAGCGTAGCACAAATTGATCAAACTACTAAAGATAATGTTGAAATTGCTAATGAATCAGCTATTATTTCTAGTACAGTAAGTGATATAGCTAATAACATCTTAGAAGATGTTAAGAAGAAGAGGTTTTAACCTTAGATAACTAGCTAAAAAGCTAGTTATCTATATAAAATAATATATGTTTAATTCTTTAAGATTTAATGAAATGTGATATAGGCAAATTCTAATTGTCAATATTAAGTATTTTCTAAATCAAATACATTTTAGAGTGTGATAAAATTCAGGGTTATCAAAACTTGGAGGAAAAGGAACACTGGCTCTAAATTCTTTATAAGTATTACCTGGAAGTTTGTCTATAATTTCTATAGTGTAAGAAACACTTGTATTTTGCATTTTGGCATTGCGAATATTTTTATCATTGAAAATTTCTCCCCCTACTTTTTTTTGGTTTAATATGCTAAGTATCAAATAGCATTTTCTGATTTCAAATTTAGTAAGATTTTGAACCTTTCCGCTCACGATAACACTTTCATGTCTTAGATCTCTTGTATAGGTTAGTTTGCTAAGATCGGCTTGAGTGGTGAATTGATTGATTGTTAGAAAAATAGAATATATTAAAAGTGCGGTAAAAATAGTAGCTATGGTATAAGAAATCAAAGCCATTTCTTTCTGTTTAACTTTTAGAAAGATTAAAATACAAATCAAGGCAAAGCAAATAAGTAAAATGATAAAAGCTATAATATGAAAAATTGTAAAATGCATTAAAAACACTCCGAAACTAAGCGTATGGTATAGTTATTTTCATAGTTAAAATTTTCAAAGGCAATTCTTTGAAATTGGGTTGCATTTTTCTTTAGATCTTTAATTTCTCTACTTTTTTGTCTAAAAGGGATAAATTTCTTTTTATATTCTTCTATGATATTATCATTAGGTATTTTATCCGCAAAAATTTTAGCTGTAATTTTACATTCTTTAAAATTATTTTTTGAATTATTTGTAATGTTAAAATCAACAATTAAATCATTTGAGCTTTGTATTATTTTTTGATCTGTAATAGCGGTTTTTCGAGTTCTTACTTCATTGTCTATTAGTTTATACCCATAGATATAAATTAAAAAACAAATAATAATATCAAATGCAATAATAAAAAGTGCTACTATAGGTCTATGGCGTAAAAATACACAAAGAAGTAAAACACAAGTGAAGAGAAAAAAAACTAATAAAATCAGCATATAATCCACTAAATATAAATGAGTAGTGTAAAAAAGCACGATTTCTCTTAGTTTTTCCACTTGCATATCCTTTTAGTTCATGTTGGCAGAACTTTGCTTTTTAGCATCTTTGGTATCAACCCAAATGTTTGGTACTGCTCCACCTGGAGTTAAGAAAATTTTAGCATCTTGATTGACTTTTAAAGCTTCATTAAATTCTTTTTGAGTTTCAATTTGCTTTAAATTTAGTAAAGGAGTGTTTAAGCTGTTTGCGATTTCTTTATTAGAATAAGCTTGTGCATCTGCTTCTATTTTAACAGCCATAGCTTTACCTTTAGCACTGATTATGGTTGCGTTTGCTTCCCCTTCAGCTAAGGCGGCTTTTTTTAAGGCTTCTTGATTAGCTCTTTCTACTTCATACTTAGTTCTTTCAGCTTCTTGTTTTGCAATTTGTACGCGTTCGATTTGCTCTTTTACTTTTGAAGGTAAAATAATTTCTCTAAGTTGTACAGCACGAAGTTCTACAGGTTCATTTGGTTGAGCTTCTATAGTTTTTCTTATGCCTTCTTCTATTTGAGCGGCTATTGTATTACGATTAGTAGGAAGTTCCTCGGCTGTATATTTTCCTACAACACTTCGCACTACATCACGAACAACTGGATCGATAATTTTATTTTCCCAATTTAAGCTCCAAGTAGCTATGGTTTGAGGAACTTGCAAAGGATTTAAACGGTATTGCACTGTAACATCAATAGATACAGGCAATCCACGAGAGTCAAGCACAGAAATACTATTTTTATTAATAACACCTGAACCTGAAGATAAATTTTCATTACTTCCCTCTATAGAAGCATAGTTGATTTGTCTTACTCTAGTATCGATTATGGTTATTTTTTGTACAAAAGGTAAGAAAAAGTGAAGTCCTGGTTCTAATGGATTTGGGTCATATTTACCTGTTGTTGATTTAATCCCCATTTCTCCAGAATTTATTACCATAAAAGGTTTTGCAACGATTAAAAATAAGATAATAATAATCACCCCATAAATAAGCGGAGAGAATTTTCCAAAACCTTTAAAATTAAATTCTGGTGCTTTGAAATTGAAATTTTGACGGTTGTTTCCGTTATTATTAGAATTTCCATTTTTTTTATTGAAATAATCATTCAAATCAGCTGGCATTTATTTCCTTTTTTAAATATAAGTTAGCATAGATGCGTATTTTTGATTGCGTCCATAAACTACATCAAAATAAGCATCTTGAAGTTTTTTAGTTACAGATCCTCTTAAACCATTTCCTATTATTCTTGCATCAATATTGTTAATAGGTGTGATTTCAGCGGCTGTTCCGGTAAAAAATGCTTCATCAGCAGTATAAACTTCATCTCTTGAAATTCTTTGGCGAAGCACAGTGACACCAAGATCATGAGCGATTTTAAGCACTGTATCTTGAGTAATGCTTTTTAAAGAAAAATCATTTGGAGGTGTGATTAAAACCCCATCTTTTACAATAAAGAAACATTCTCCTGTTCCTTCTGCGATAAAACCTTGTTCATCAAGCATTAAAGCTTCTTCATAACCTGCTTCAATAGCTTCAAATTTTGCAATTTGAGAGTTAAGGTAATTCGCGCTTGCTTTAGCTTTTCCCATGCATGATTTAACACTATTTCTTGCAAAAGACGAAATTTTTACTTTTATGCCTTTTTCTAAGCCTTCTTCTCCAAGGTAAGCGCCCCATTCCCAAGCTGCAATCCCAACTCTTACAGGAGCTTTTATATGATAAAGTCCCATAACTCCATCGCCTAAGAAAATCAAAGGGCGGATATAGACATTGCTTTTAAAATTGTTTGCTTTTAAGAGTTCAATTTGTGCATTTTCAAGCTCTTTTTGAGAAAAAGGACAATTTAAAAGAGTAATTTTTGCAGACTCTAAAAGTCTTTTGGTGTGATCTTCAAGTCTGAAAATTGCTAAGCCTTTATCTGTTTTATAGGCTCTAGTTCCTTCAAAAACAGCATTGCCATAATGTAAAGAATGGGTTAAAAAGTGTAAAGTTGCATCTTTAAAATCAACTAATTTTCCATCCATCCAAATTTTATCTGCTGAGATCATTTTTTACCTTTTATAGTTGTTTATTTCTTAAAAAATATTATTTTAAGAATAAATCGGGATTTTATCAAAAATATACTAACAATAAGCTTTTATTAAATTAAGGTTTTTTGTTAAAAAAAATATTAGGTATTTTTTGAAATAATTATAAAAAATTATCATTAAAAAGGAGAAATATGCCATTAGTAAATATTAAATTAGCAAAGCCGTCTTTAAGCAAGGAACAAAAAGCGGAGCTTATAGCTGATATTACCAAACTTTTAAGCACGAAATATAATAAAAGTAAAGAAAGAGTTGTGGTGGTTTTAGAAGATGTAGAAAATTATGACATAGGTTTTGGTGGAGAAAGTGTAGAAGCTATCAAAGCAAAGGCAAATAAATGAGTTTAAATATAGGAGATAAAGCGCCTCAGTTTGAGCTCTTAAATCAAGATGGGGTAAAAATAGCATTAAAAGATTTTATTGGTAAAAAGGTAATTTTGTATTTTTATCCAAAAGATAATACTCCAGGTTGCACTACAGAAGCTTGTGATTTTAGTTTAAATTATGATAAATTTGGTGATAAAAATGCAGTGATTATCGGTATCAGTCCTGATAGCGTGGCAAGTCATGAAAAATTTATCTCTAAATTTGGTTTAAAGCATATTTTACTTAGTGATAGCGAAAAAGAAGTTGCTAAAGCTTATGGAGCTTGGGGGCTTAAGAAAAATTACGGAAAAGAATACGAAGGTCTTATTCGATCTACTTTTGTTATCGATGAAACAGGTAAGATTGCTCAAATTTATAGTAATGTTCGTGTAAAAGATCATGCTTTAAAAGTACTTGAAAGTCTTTAATGTTAGTGCATATTTGTTGTAGTGTGGATAGTCATTATTTTGTTGAAGAACTTAGAAAGACTTATCCTGATGAAAAAATCATAGGGTATTTTTATGATCCAAATATCCATCCTTTAAGCGAATACGAACTAAGATTTTTAGATGTAAAAAGATCTTGTGATAAACTTGGTATTAAGTTATATAAGGGCGAGTATGAGTATGAAAAATGGCTTAATGCTGTGCGTGGTTATGAAAATGAGCCTGAAAAAGGTGCAAGGTGTGAAATTTGTTTTGATGTAAGAATGGGAACTAGTGTTAAATTTGCTGCTAAAATAGGAGAAAAAAAGCTTACTACTACGCTTTTAACCAGCCCTAAAAAAGATTTAGAACAGTTAAAAAATGCTTTACAAAAAGAATGTGAGCCTTATGGAGTAGAGTTTTTAGCCCCTGATTTTCGTAAAAATGGCGGCACTCAAAGGCAGTTTGCTTTAGCAAAAAAAGAAATGCTTTATCATCAAAACTATTGTGGTTGTATTTATGGGCTTAAAAAACAAAAACAAGATAAGAATTTCATTGATGAGTTAATGTCTCCTGTAAATAAGCAAATTTTACCTGCAAGTATAGAAGCAAGAATAGCTCTTTATAAAAAAATAGTTTTATGGGAAAAAAAGGGTATAAAATTTGAAATTTTAAGAGAGAAATTTTTAAATTATCGTCTTTTAAGTGCTTTAATAAAATTAGATAAAAAGCCTGTTAAATCTCATATTTTATTTTATTCGCATTTTAAAAACGCTTATACAAGATTTTCTTTGGATGAGGAAAATTTAAAACAAAATTTAAAAGAAGGCTTTTATAGAAGCACTAAAGATGAAATGGTTTTTGTTGAATTTTGGCGTTTTAATGCATTTTTTAAAAACAAATGGAAAAATTTTGAAGATTTTTTAAAAAGACCTTTGAGTGTGCAAGCAGAAATTAAATGGCGTAATAAATTGTTTGGAACTTATAATCTTAGCCCTATTATCATCCTTGAAAATATTTTACCTTCAAGATATGAAGTGATAGCAAAAAGTGCAATTTATCATGATAATCAAGAGGTGCTTATAAAAATTTAAGAAATTTATTAAGAAAAACTTTTTTTGTTAATATAATTTTTAATGATTTTTTTATATAATAAAATTTTTAATTGTTTTCAAGGTTAATTTAATAATGATAGATGTAATGCAAATTCAAGAAATCTTACCACACCGTTATCCTTTTTTACTAGTAGATAAAATTACAGAATTAAAAGTCAAAGAAGTGGTGCGAGGATATAAAAACATCAGTATAAGTGACCATGTTTTTATGGGACATTTTCCAGGACATCCTATCTATCCTGGAGTTTTGATTTTAGAAGGTATGGCTCAAACAGGTGGAGTTTTAGCTTTTGAAAGTATGGAAGATAAAGTGGATCCAAAAAGTAAAGTAGTTTATTTCACAGGTATAGATGGAGCAAAATTTAGAAATCCTGTGCGTCCTGGAGATAGGCTTGATTATGAAATGAGCGTGGTTAAAAATCGTGGTAATATGTGGATTTTTAAAGGGCAAGCTTTTGTAGATGGAAATTTAGTTGCAGAGGCTGAGCTTAAAGCTATGATAGTGGATAAATAATGAAAAAAATTCATCCAAGTGCGGTGATTGAAGAGGGTGCACAACTTGGTGATGATGTTGTAATAGAAGCTTATGCTTATGTAAGCAAAGATGCTAAAATAGGTAATGATGTTGTCATCAAACAAGGTGCTCGAATTCTTTCAGATACAACTATAGGTGATCATTCTCGTGTATTTTCTTATGCTATAGTAGGCGATATTCCTCAGGACATATCTTATAAAGAAGAGCAAAAAAGCGGTGTTGTTATAGGAAAAAATGCAACTATTAGAGAATTTGCAACGATAAATTCAGGTACAGCTAAAGGAGATGGTTTTACTCGTATAGGCGATAATGCTTTTATTATGGCTTATTGTCATATTGCTCATGATTGTCTTTTAGGTAATAATATTATTTTAGCTAATAATGCAACTTTAGCAGGACATGTAGAGCTTGGAGATTTTACGGTTGTAGGCGGGCTTACACCTATTCATCAATTTGTCAAAGTAGGTGAGGGTTGTATGATAGCAGGAGCAAGTGCACTTTCTCAGGATATAGTACCGTTTTGTTTAGCAGAAGGAAATCGTGCAAGTATTAGAAGTTTAAATTTAGTAGGTATTCGTCGTCGTTTTGATAAAGATGAAGTAGATAGACTTAGCAGAGCTTTTAAAACTTTATTTAGACAAGGAGATTTAAAAGAAAATGCTAAAAATTTACTTGAAAATCAAGAAAGTGAAAATGTTAAAAAAATGTGCCATTTTATATTAGAAACAAAGCGCGGAATTCCTTTTTATAGGGGTAAAAATAATGCCTAGAAAATGTAGTTTTTGCAATGAAGTGGAGAATCCACAAAGAAGAATTTTAGCAAATGAAAATGATGATGCTTTTATTTGTGAATATTGCGTTGAAGGTGCTTATAGTATTATTTATGGAGAAGAAAAAGAATTTAAAGAACCTAAACAAAGTCATAATACAGAATTTAAAGATATCACTCCAAAAGAATTAAAAGCTTATTTAGATCGTTATGTCATAGGACAAGATAGAGCTAAAAAAGTTTTTAGTGTTGGAGTATACAATCATTATAAAAGACTTTTTAAAGCTGAACTTCAAGATGATGATACAGAGCTTTTTAAGTCAAATATTTTACTTGTTGGGCCAACAGGAAGTGGAAAAACTTTATTGGCGCAAACTTTAGCTAAATTTTTAGATGTACCTATAGCAATTTGTGATGCAACTTCTTTAACTGAAGCAGGATATGTAGGTGAGGATGTGGAAAATATTTTAACACGTCTTTTACAAGCTGCAGATGGAGATGTGCAAAGAGCTCAAAAAGGTATAGTTTTTATTGATGAGATTGATAAAATTGCTAGAATGAGTGAAAATCGTTCTATTACTCGTGATGTAAGTGGAGAGGGTGTGCAACAAGCTTTACTTAAGATTATCGAAGGAAGTTTGGTAAATATTCCACCAAAAGGGGGAAGAAAACATCCAAATCAAGAGTTTATACAAATTGACACTTCAAATATTTTATTTGTTTGTGGTGGAGCTTTTGATGGTTTGGAAACTATCTTAAAAAGAAAACTTGGCGATAAAGTTGTGGGCTTTTTTGATGATGCAAAAGAAGAAAATAAAGCTTTACTTGAGAAAATTGAACCTGATGATTTGGTGCATTTTGGTTTGATTCCTGAGCTTATAGGTCGTTTGCATGTGATTGCATCTTTAAATGAGCTTAATGAAGAGGATATGGTAAGAATTTTAACTGAACCTAAAAATGCCATTATTAAACAATATCAAAAGCTTTTTGCTATTGATGGGGTAAATTTAAAATTTGAAGAAGATGCTCTAAGAGCTATCGCACAACTTGCATTGGAGAGAAAAACAGGGGCTAGGGGACTTAGAAGTATTATAGAAGAAATGATGGTAGATTTAATGTTTGAGTTACCAGAGTATAAAAATTATGATATTGTAATAACTAAAGAAGTTGTTAAAGACAATGCAAAAGCATTATTAATAAAAAGAAAAATAAGTTAAAAGGATAGAAATGATATTAGATCAACTTATAGGATTTTTTTCTAGTGATATGGGGATTGATTTAGGAACAGCTAATACGCTAGTTTTGATAAAAGATAAGGGTATAGTGATAAATGAGCCTTCTGTTGTGGCAGTTGAAAGAGAAAGGTATGGTTCCAAAGCAAAAATTTTAGCCGTAGGTAAAGAAGCTAAAGATATGGTGGGAAAAACTCCAGGCAATATCGAAGCTATTCGTCCTATGAAAGATGGCGTGATTGCAGATTTTGATATGACTGAAAAAATGATCCGCTATTTCATAGAAAAAACACACCGTAGAAAAAGTTTTTTACGCCCTAGAATTATCATTTCTGTTCCTTATGGTTTAACTCAAGTTGAAAGAAAAGCGGTAAGAGAAAGTGCTTTAAGCGCAGGTGCAAGAGAGGTATTTTTGATTGAAGAGCCTATGGCAGCGGCTATTGGTGCAAGTTTGCCTATACAAGAGCCTAAAGGAAATTTGGTAGTAGATATAGGGGGTGGAACTACTGAGATTGGAGTGATTTCTTTGGGTGGACTTGTGATTTCAAAGTCTATTCGTACAGCTGGAGATAAGCTTGATATGAGTATAGTTAATTATGTAAAAGAAAAATACAATCTTATCATAGGTGAAAGAACAGGCGAAGAGATCAAAATCACTATAGGTTCAGCAATACAACTTCCAAAAGAACTTTCTATGGTGGTAAAAGGACGTGATCAGGTAAGTGGACTTTTAAGTCGTATTGAACTTACAAGTGAAGATGTAAGAGAAGCAATGCGTGAGTATTTAAAAGAAATTGCTGATGCTTTAAAAATGGTTCTTGAAATGATGCCGCCTGATTTAGCAAGTGATATAGTAGAAAATGGTGTAGTTTTAACAGGTGGCGGAGCATTGATTCGTGGTCTTGATAAATACTTAAGTGAAATTGTGCGTTTGCCAGTTTATATCGCAGATGAACCGCTTTTAGCTGTAGCAAAAGGAACGGGTAAAGCTTTAGAGGAAATTTCATTATTACAACAATTAACCAATGAAGAATAAGATTTTTTATGTTCTTGTCTTAGCCTTTTTGGTTTTTATATCTTTTTATTATGGAGGACTTATCAAACAAAATGTTCTCCGTGTTAATGACTTTGTTATAGGTAATTTTTATAATATTAAAGATTATTTGGGAGAAAAAATTTCAGAACATTTTAATCAAGCAAATCAAATTCAGCAATTAAAAGCTAGAAATAAAGAATTAGAAGACATTGCTGTAAAGGTAACTAGCTTTGCAAATCAATTAAATCGTATTTTAGAGGATCAAAATTCTACAAAATATTTACCTCAAGTTTCTTTAACTAGAGTTATTTCTTATGTTCAATTGAATGATTATAAAAAATTATGGCTAGATTGGAGCAAAATTCCCGTTGGTAAAAATCGCGGTTTAATATATCAAGGATATACTGCAGGTATAGCTATTAATAAAGATGGCAGAACAATGGCTCTTCTGCAAGGTGATGATCAGTGTGTTTTTTCTGTTTATATAGGAAAATCCAAAGCTCCAGGTTTAATTCAAGGCGAAAATGGCAAGGTTGTGGTTAAATTTATTCCAAAGTGGGCGAAAATTAATGTCGGAGATGAAATCTTAACAAGTGGACTTGATAATATTTTCTTTTCGGATGTCCCTGTTGGGATTGTGAATAGAGTTGATGATGAAGATATGTATCAAAGTGTAGAAGTAAAGCCTTATGTTAAAATCAGTATTCCTGCTTATTTATATGTAGTAGATAATTTATAAGTCAAGGGTTAGACTTTTTAAAAATTTTCTATATTTTTACTAATTATTATAACTTTGTTTAATGCTAAAAATTTTGTTAAATTATCAAATAAATTTTTATAATCGAATGAGAATTTTATAAAAAATCTTAAATTTCTTTATGTATTATTTCCTAGATTAAAAGCAGGGTGTTTATTTTTTAAAATTATATCGATAATTTCAAAGTTTATAAAACTAATTTTTGTTATAATCAGCTCAAATTCATGCTCTTAGGAAAATTTATGCCAAAACGAACAGATATTAAAAGTATTTTACTTATAGGAAGTGGTCCTATTGTGATAGGACAAGCTTGTGAATTTGATTATTCTGGAACTCAAGCCGCAAAGACTTTAAAAGAGTTAGGATATCGTGTAGTATTAATCAACTCAAATCCTGCAACTATCATGACAGATCCTGAATTTGCAGATGCAACTTATATAGAACCCATAACAAAAGAAAGTATTTTAAGTATTATTAAAAAAGAAAAAATTGATGCAATTTTGCCAACTATGGGCGGACAAGTAGCGTTAAATGTTGCTATGGAAGTTTATGAAAGCGGACTTTTAGGAGATGTAAAATTTTTAGGCGCAAATCCTGAGTCGATTAAAAAGGGCGAAGATCGTCAGGTCTTTAAAGAATGTATGAAAAAAATCGGTATGGATTTGCCAAAATCGATGTATGCGTATAATTATGATGAAGCTTTAAAAGCCGTAGATGAAATCGGCTTTCCTTTGATGATCCGTGCTTCTTATACTTTAGGAGGTGCTGGAAGTGGTGTGGTTTATAATATGGACGAATTTAAAGAACTCGCTAATACTGCTTTAGCTTTATCGCCTATCCATGAAATTTTGATTGAAGAAAGTTTGTTAGGTTGGAAAGAATATGAAATGGAAGTTATACGCGATAGAGCGGATAATTGTATCATAGTTTGTAGTATAGAAAATATCGATCCTATGGGAGTTCATACAGGAGATAGTATTACAATAGCTCCAGCATTAACTTTGACGGATAAAGAATATCAAGTTATGCGTAATGCTTCTTTTGCTATTTTGCGTGAAATTGGCGTAGATACAGGTGGAAGTAATGTACAATTTGCTATCAACCCAAAAAATGGAAGAATGATAGTTATAGAAATGAATCCAAGAGTTTCAAGATCAAGTGCTTTAGCTTCTAAGGCAACGGGTTATCCTATAGCAAAGGTTGCGACACTTTTGGCAATAGGCTTTAGTTTAGATGAGATTAAAAATGACATTACGGGAACTCCTGCATCTTTCGAGCCTGTGATTGATTACATTGTAACAAAAATTCCTCGCTTTACTTTTGAAAAATTTCCAGGAGCAAATACAACTTTAGGTACAGCTATGAAAAGTGTGGGTGAGGTAATGGCTATAGGACGCACTTTTAAAGAAAGTATACAAAAAGCACTTTGTTCTCTTGAGCGTTCTTTGAGTGGTTTTGATAGAGTAAAATTTGAAGATAGAAATGATCTTGTTTTTAAAATTCGCAATGCCAATGAAAAGCGTTTACTTTATGTTGCTCAAGCTTTTAGGGAAGGTTTTGGCGTAGAAGAACTTTATGAGCTTTGTAAAATAGATCCTTGGTTTTTAACACAGATTAAAGAAATTGTAGATTTTGAAGAGCAAATTGATATGGATATTTTAAACAATAAAGTTCTTTTGAGAAAAGCAAAAACTATGGGTTTTTCAGACAAAATGATAGCCTTGCTTGTGAATTTGAAAGATAATTTAGAATTAAGCCAAAATGATATTTATTATGCAAGAATGAAGCAAAAAATCATTGCAGAATTTAGCGAAGTGGATACTTGTGCGGGTGAATTTGAAGCTTTAACTCCTTATCTTTATTCAAGTATTAATGTAAGCGAACTCACTCAAAGTAAAAACGATGCTAAGGATAAAAAAGAAAAAAAAGTGATGATTATAGGTGGGGGGCCAAACCGCATAGGACAAGGCATAGAATTTGACTATGCTTGCGTACATGCTTCTTTTGCGCTTAAAGATATGGGTATTAAAACCATTATGTATAATTGTAATCCTGAAACCGTTTCGACTGACTATGATACAAGCGATATTTTGTATTTCGAGCCTATTGATTTTGAACATTTAAGAGCGGTGATTGAGCGTGAAAAACCTGATGGAGTGATTGTGCATTTTGGTGGACAAACTCCTTTGAAATTTGCTAAGCGTTTGAGTGCTTTTGGAGCTAAGATTATAGGTACTAGCGCAAGAGTAATTGATATGGCAGAAGATAGAAAGAAATTTGCCGAATTTATTACAAAACTAGGTATCAATCAGCCAAAAAATTCTACCGCAACAAGTGTAGAAGAAGCGGTTCTTAAGGCTAGTGATATAGGGTATCCTGTGCTTGTAAGACCAAGTTATGTTTTAGGTGGGCGTGCGATGCGTGTGGTAAATGATGAGGCTGAACTTAGACTCTATATGCAAGAAGCTGTAGATGTGAGTGATAAAAGTCCTGTTTTGATCGATCAGTTTTTAGACAATGCTACAGAAATTGATGTTGATGCGATTTGTGATGGCAAAGATGTTTATGTGGCAGGAATTATGGAGCATATAGAAGAAGCAGGAATCCATTCAGGCGATAGTGCTTGTTCTTTACCACCTTGCAATATCGATGAAAAAATGCAAGAATTTATTGCACAAAAAACCGCAGATATTGCTTTAAATTTAGGAGTTGTAGGGCTTTTAAATATACAATTTGCTTTACATAATAATGAGCTTTATATGATAGAAGTAAATCCTAGAGCTAGTCGTACTGTGCCTTTTGTTAGTAAAGCTACGGGTATCCCTTTGGCAAAAGTAGCAACGCGTGTGATGTGGCAAGGAAATTTAAAAGAAGCTTTAAAATTTTATGATACTTTCAAAGTGGTTAATTTTGATACTAAAATTTTACGCCCTAAAACTCCAAAATATATGAGTGTAAAAGAAGCGGTATTTCCATTTGCAAAACTTAGTGGAAGTGATTTAGAATTAGGTCCTGAAATGCGTTCAACGGGTGAAGTTATGGGTATAAGCAAGGATTTTGCAAATTCTTACGCAAAAAGTCAAATCGCATCGTTTAATCATCTTCCAGAGCAAGGCGTGGTATTTATCTCCTTAAAAGATAGGGATAAAAAATATACCAAAAAAATCGCCGCAGAATATGTAAAGCTTGGCTTTAAACTTATGGCAACTGGGGGAACTTGTAAGGAAATTTTAGAAAGTGGTTTTGAGTGTGAGCTTGTGCATAAAATTTCAGAAGGACGCCCCAATGTTGAAGATAAATTGAAAAATGGGGAAATTCACTTAGTTATCAATACAAGCGATAGTCACAGTTTTAAAGGCGATACAAAAAAAATTCGTGAAAATATTATTCGTTTTAAAATACCTTATTTTACAAATTTGCGCTCAGCTTTAGCAGGTGTAAAATCGATTAAAGCTATACAAAACGAAAGTTATTTAGAAGTAAAAAGCTTGCAGGAGTATCTTAAGTGAATTTAAAAGAAAAGTTTATTTTCACTAGCAAAGATAAAAATTTTATCCTTTATCAAAATGATTGTAATAAACTATTGCCTAAATTTGAAAAACAATTTGATTTAATCTTTGCCGATCCACCATATTTTCTTTCAAACGATGGTTTAAGTATTCAAAATGGTAAAATAGTTAGTGTAAATAAAGGAAACTGGGATAGGGGTGATGATATTGAAAAAATAGATAAGTTTAATTTAAAATGGCTATCTAATGCAAAAATAGCACTTAAAGATACTGGAAGTATTTTAATTAGCGGGACTTACCATAATATTTTCTCACTTGGTAGAATTTTACAAAAGCTTGATTTTAAAATTTTAAATATCATTACTTGGCAAAAAACAAATCCTCCGCCAAATTTTAGCTGTCGTTATCTTACACATTCGACAGAACAAATTATTTGGGCTAGAAAAAGTCATAAACATAAGCATATTTTTAATTATAAAATTTTAAGATTTTTAAACAAGAATAAACAAATGCGTGATGTTTGGGCTTTTAATGCTATTGCCCCTTGGGAAAAAACAAATGGAAAACATCCCACACAAAAACCTTTAGCCTTGCTTGCTAGACTTATTTTAATGGCAAGCAATGAAGATTGTTTGATTTGTGATCCTTTTAGTGGAAGCTCAACTACAGGCATTGCAGCAAATTTATTAAATAGAAAATTTATAGGTTTTGAGAAAGAAAGTGAATTTATAGAAATATCAATAGCTAGAAAAAAAGAATTAGAAAATAATTTTAATACTATTAAAAATAAAATTAATGATTTACGATTATTGGAAAAAAATAATTTATTTCAAGGAGATTATTTATGATTACAGGTGGAATTGGCGGAAGTAATACTCAAACTGGATTAGTATTTGAGGGAAGAGTGGATTTAGCAACCTTTTTGTCGCAACAAAATGGTTATACTCTTAATGAAAAACAAGAAGTCTTTTTTAATAATAAAAAAGTAGCAAGAATTTTTAAAAAACACAAGCTTTATGAATTTTTAGAAGAATTGAAAATTAATTGGAAAGAGTGCATTTCTAAAAAACTTTTGCCAGATGATAGTATTTATGTGATTATTAACAATACTTTGCATATTATTGAGTGTAAATTTCAAAGTGTGCATGGATCTGTAGATGAGAAACTGCAGACTTGTGATTTTAAGAAAAAGCAATATCAAAAACTATTTTCTAGGGCAAATATCGAAGTAGAATATATTTATCTTTTAAATGATTGGTTTATGAAGCCTGAATATAAAGATGTTCTAGACTATATTATTAGCGTACGTTGTCAATATTATTTTGAGTATATTCCTTTGCAAAAATTAGGCTTACCAGTTCCTTGATGATTTATTTAGCTCAAACAGATACTACGGTAGGATTTTTAAGTAAAAATTTAGAAGAGATTAATGCTTTAAAAGGTAGAGGTAAAAATCAACCTTGCTTAATCACTTCTGCGAAATTTTGCGAGTTAAAAAGTTTAGCAAGAATTCCAAAATCTTTTAAAAATTTAGTACGTCGTTCTAAAAAAACAACTTTTATTTATCCAAATAATCAGGCCATTCGTATTGTGAAAGAGTGTAAACATGCGAATTTTTTAAGTAAAAATGGCTATTTTTATTCATCTTCGGCAAACAAGCATGGAAAAGAATTTGATGAAGAATGGGCTAGAAGTGTTGCCGATATAATACTTGATGAGAAATTTTTCGAAAATATCCCATCAAAAATATTAAAACTTTCAAAGAATAAAATGATAAAAATACGTTAATTAAAGAGCTTTTAAAATATCTTCAAAAGCAATACAAAATTGCTCTATGCCATCGCTTAATAAATCATTGCAAGCTTTTTCTCGTTCGCTTTGAGAAATGATTTGATTAAGTTCTGTATAAATTTCAAAATTCATTAAAGGTTTTTTAAAATCCATTTTTCCTTTAAATGCCTCTATTGCATCAAGAGGAGCAGTATTAACAGAATTCTCAAAAAGAAGTTCTTTGATATAATAGTCTTTTGGCAGATCATCTCCTTTAACTCCAGTGCTTGCAAACAAGGCGCGAATATTAGGTTCATTTTTTGAGTAGATATTGTTATAAGCTAAATTTGCATTTAAAATTCCAATACGATTTTGCTCTTTGGCTTTAGGATTTAAAAGTCTATCAAAACGACTTACAAAAATACTTATAACAGCTTGTGGTGTTCTAGTATTTTGTTCTTTTAAGGCTATATTGTTTTTTCTAAATTCGAATAAACCTGCATTTAAAGCTTCAAAACATTTTTGACTTTGTTCAAGAGAAAAAATTAAGGTAGCATTGACGCTAATACCATTTTTCATAAGTTCATACATTACTTCATAAGAAGCTTTTGTAGCTGGAATTTTAATCATTACATTTTTTTTGCTAATAGCACTATAAAGTCTTTTAGCTTCGCCTAAACTAAGAGTCGTGTTATCATGAAGTCTTGGATCTATTTCAATACTTATAAATCCATCGTTTTTTTGATAAAAAAGAGGAGCTAATTTATCAGCTGCTTTTTGAATATCAGAAATTGCTAATTCTTCATAAATATCTTTTGTTTTTTTTCCTTTTAATTTAAGAATTTTATCTTTATAAATTGGAGAATTTAAAATAGCATTTTTAAAAATAGCAGGATTTGAAGTGGCGCCATTAATTCCATGTGATAATAAATTTAAAAATTCATTATCTAAAAAACTATTTTCTATAAAATCACACCAAAGAGAAAAATTTTTCATTATATTACCTTTATTATTTCTTTTAAGTCTTTTATATCTATGCAAATATCAGCTTGGGAACGTAAAATTTCTTTAGCACAAAATGCAATCTTTAATCCACTGTCATTAAACATTGCCAAATCATTTGCCCCATCGCCAACACACATCACTTCATCTGTTTTCAAATTTAAAAAGCTTTTTAATCGTTGTAGCATTAAGCCTTTTGAATTTGAAAACATCATTTCCCCGCCAACTAGCCCTGTTAAAATGTCATTTTTATGATGCAGATAATTTGCAAAACCGAGGTTAATTCCAAGTTTTTGCATAGCAGGATCTATGCCTTCATGAAAACCACCGCTAAAAATAACAATTTGTATATTTTTAGATTTTAAATATTGGATAAGTTCATGTGCTCCATGCATTAGTGGAAGTGTGCTACCTAATTCTAAAACTTTTTTATAAGACATACCTTTTAAAAGGCTTACTCGTTTTTGAAGACTTTCGAAAAAATCAAGCTCTCCAGCCATGGTATGGCGGGTAATTTCGCTTGTTTGATTACCCTTGCCATGCGCTGTAGCTAAAATATCGATGGTTTCACCATCCATTAAAGTAGCGTCAAAGTCAAAAACACAAAGTTTAATCATTAAAATTCGCGCTTAAGTAAAGCTTCTACTTTGAGTATTGTTAAGATATTTTCATCTCTTTTTCCTATGCCATAAATCATACCTTTGTCTTTAACTAAAGTTTCAGGTGGTGGATCGATTCTGTTTCTGTGAATTTTAATTGCTTCGGTTAATCTATCTATAACAAAACCAGCATTTCCTCCAACTCCAGTTCCATTTGTCTCACCTCTTAAAACAATATATCTTGTTTGAGGTGTCATTTTAGAACTTCCTAAATGAAAGCGTTGAGCTAGATCAATAAGTGGCATAACATTACCACGCATATTAAAAACCCCTAGAACATAATCAGGTACACTAGGAACTCTAGTATATTCTATAGGTTTGATGATTTCTTGTATATTAAGAATTGGAATCGCATATTCCTCATCTCCAACTACAAAGCCAACAAGTTGGATGATATCATCTTCTCTTTGATTGACATCAGGACCAGCCATCTGAGTTTGCTGTTTTTGCAAAAT
The DNA here is from genome assembly GCF_001763115.1 of Campylobacter sp. BCW_4323. Classification (NCBI taxonomy): domain Bacteria; kingdom Pseudomonadati; phylum Campylobacterota; class Epsilonproteobacteria; order Campylobacterales; family Campylobacteraceae; genus Campylobacter; species Campylobacter sp. BCW_4323. Next base: position 16,990 of record NZ_MJYC01000039.1, read on the forward strand.
TTGCTCTAATTTTTCATTACTCATATTCTTATCCTAGTTTCAAATTTTTTCTAACCACATTTTCCAAGTATTCTGGAGAATAAGGTTTAGTGATATATTCAGTCATACCCACTTCAACACCTCTTAAGCGGTCAGTTTTACTTGTTCTTGAAGTAACTGCAATGAGTGGTAAGTTACGATATTTAGAATACTTTCTAATTTCACCAGCTAAGGTGTATCCATCCATTCTTGGCATTTCGATATCTATAAGCATTGCATCAATATCATGTTCGCCAGATTTTATAATATTCAATGCTTCAACACCATTGGTTGCTTCAACTAAACTAACTCCTAGTGGTTCTAAAGCTTTTTGCATTAAAGTTCTATCCATTTTAGAATCATCTACAATTAAGACTTTATAATCACTTGGTTGTTCTTTAGGTTTTTTCGCACTTGATTCTAATTGCGCTTTAATATCAACTTTAATTTCTTTGGCCATATCCATCATAGCACCTACATCGATGATTAATGTCACTCTACCATCACCACGGATTGTAGCTCCTGCTATACCTTGGATATTTTGTAAATAATCACCCATAGATTTAATAACTATTTCTTCTTGTCCTACAAGAGTATCTACTATAATACCAAGCTTGCTTTCTGCTACCCCTATAACAACGACATAAGTTTGATCACCGCTTTCAAGGACTTGTTTAACTCCAAATACATCTGAAAGTCTCACAAGAGAAAGCACTTCATCTCTTAAGCGTAATACATTTTTACCTTCGATAGTATAGATATCATCAATTGGTACTCTAACTGTTTCAAGAACGCTTGCAAGTGGAATTGCATAGAATTCCTCTTGAGTTCCTACAAGTAAAGATTGAATGATTGCCAAGGTAAGAGGAATTTTAAGTTTAAATGAACTTCCTTTACCTAACTCACTATCAATTTCAATTACCCCATTAAGTTTTTCGATGTTGGTTTTAACAACATCCATTCCTACACCACGACCTGAAACATTTGTTACTTTAGCCGCAGTTGAAAAACCAGGTTTGAAAATCAAAGCAAAAGCTTCTTTGTCTGTCATTTGATCTGCTTCTCTTTCGGTAATCAAATTTTTCTCTATAGCTTTTGCTTTTAAGCCATTTGGATCAAGTCCTTTACCATCATCTGTAATTTCTACAACGATGTGATTGCCTTCATTATAAGCTTTAAGTTGAACTATACCTTTTTCAGGTTTTCCATTCGCTGCACGAGTTGCTGGATCCTCAACACCATGGTCACATGAATTTCTAATCATATGCATGATAGGATCGCCAATTTCCTCTACAATAGATTTATCAAGTTCAGTTTCTTCACCTGTAATTTCAAGTTCTATTTGCTTTCCTAATTCACGACTCAAATCACGAACAACTCTTGGGAATTTATTGAAAACTTTTGCTATAGGTTGCATTCTTGTTTTCATTACAGCAAGCTGAACATCAGTTGTAATAATACTTAATTGACTTACAACCTGATTAAGTTCTTCAAGGAATTTTTCTCCTTCATAACGCTCTTCAACATCATCGTAAATTTTAAGTAAACGGTTTTTACCTAAAACAAGCTCCCCAATTAGATTCATTAAGTGATCTAATCTTTTTACCTCCACGCGTATGGTTTGATCCATACTGCTAGCATTGCTACCTGAAGCAGGAACTTTTTTCTCTCCACTTTCCGCAGGTTTATTTGCTGTATTGTTAGTCGGTTTATTTGCTGCATTTGTTGTTTGTTTCTTTTGTGCACGACGAGCTTGATCTTCAGCTTTTCTAACTTTTAAAAGTCTTTCTATTTCAGCTTCAACTTCAGAATCACTTAATTGATTAACATCTACTTCAGGTTCTGGAGTTGCTATTTCTTGTTTTGGTACTTCTGGTTCTACTTGTAGAGTAGATTTTTCATTTGAATCTTTTGCCGCAACAGGAGACTCTCCTTCTGAAATAGCTGTTAATCTTGCGCAAATTGGTTCTATATCCATACCAATAGCAGTATCGTTGCCATTGTCACGAATGGAATTAAGCAAAGTTTTCATTCTATCAATAGACTCTAAAACCACATCCATGATATCTGGAGTTATTTTTAACTCGCCATGTCTTGCTTTGTTTAAAACATCTTCCATGTGGTGAGTTAACTTTGTTAAAACATCAAAATTTAAGAAACTTGATGATCCTTTAACCGTATGTGCAACACGGAAAATTCTATTTAATAATTCTAAATCTTCTGGATTTGATTCAAGCTCTACTAAATCATGGTCGATTTGCTCAACAAGCTCAAAAGCTTCAACCAAAAAGTCTTCAAGTATTTCTTGCATATCTTCCATATTTTACCCCTGTTCTTGAGATTGATGTTTTTTAATAACCTTTGCAATTTCATTGAAGAAATCGCTAGCGTTAAATTTGACAAGATAGCCTTCTCCACCAGCTTCTTGAACACCTTTCTCATTCATAAATTCATTTGATAAAGACGAGTTAAAGACTATAGGAATATCTTTAAATCTTGGATCTTCTTTAATGCGTGCAGCAAAGTGGAAACCATCCATTTGTGGCATTTCGACATCGCTTACTATAATTTTTAAAGTATCATTTAAACTTTCACCATAAACTTGGCTTAATTCTTCTAATTTGTTTATGCCCTCTACGCCGTCCTTAGCTTCAACAACTTGAAAGCCCATCTGTTGCATCATTTCTTTGACGCGTTTTCTAGCAGTCATGCTGTCATCAAGTATAAGTGCCGTTCCAGTAAATTTTTCTATTTTTTCAAAATCTATATCTGTTTTTGGAGCGTAAATTCCTAAATCTTCAACAACACTTTCAAGATCTAAAATTAGCAACACTTCATCATTTTCGATGCGTGTTACACCTGTGATTTTACCTTTATCTAAAGCACCTGATCCTGTAGAAAAAGTTGCTGGTTCTATATCCTTCCAGTTTATTCTACGAATTCTTTTTGCTTCGTGAACTATAAAACCAATAAGAATATTGCTAAATTCAGTGATAATAACTCTAGGTTTTAGCATAGCGCTTTCTGGCTCAGTGATTTGCATCCATTTGGCAAGATTGACTACAGGTATAACCACTCCACGAAGATCAAAGATACCTTCGATGTAATCAGGTACACCTGGAAGTTCTGTAAGGCTTGGGATTTTTATAATTTCCCTTACCTTAGAAACATTTACACCATAAATTCCTTCATAGACTTTATCGTGTCCTTGCTTAAAGATACGGAAATCGACAAGCTCCATTTCATTTGAACCCGTTTTCACGATATTTTCATCAAACATTTTGACCCCTCAATTTCTGTTCTCGAAATTTGATTTCTTGCTGATATTCTACTACAAAAAAACTTCTCTTATATGCAAAACTAGCTAAGTTAAGATATTTAATGTTTTCTTTGTTGATTTGATGATTTTGATGATAGTGTCCTTCACATACCCAAAATCCTAAATTTTCATATCTTTCATATCTTTTTTTCGCTAAATTTTCAAAATCTTTTATTTGATAAAAAAGGTTTTTTTTGTTTTGATTTTGAAGAATTTTATTTGAAATAAAATTACGAGTAATAATATTTAAAAAATTCAAAAATATAAGTAAATAATGATTCCTTAATATTTTAAGAGTAAATTGTAAAAGAGGTGGTAAAAAAATATCTCCGTGAGCTAATTTTATAAAAGCGTTATTTAAAACAAGATTATTACCTTTACTTGTATGCAAATTGAGCTTTATGGGTTGCTTTTGTAAGTTAAAAATTTTTACCCTTTTAAAAAAACAAGAAAGATTAAAATCATGATTGCCTTCTAAGTAGATAATTTCAATCTTTAAGGCCAATTCTTCTAAAAGTTCTATGTAAGGTTTAGCAAATTCATGTGTAGCAGAGATTTCGCCTATAAGCAAATCGAAAATATCACCCATAAGTATGAGTTGAGAGGTGGAAATTTTACCTTTTTTTAAGGCTTGTAAAAATTCCCAAAACCCCCTTCTTTGTTTATTTTCATGAGCATCTGCGATTAAAATCGCTCCATTTTGTAGTAAAATTTTTTATCCTTAAAATTTCAAAGGCTCATAATTTATAGAAAGGATTTCAAATTCGCTCTCACCTTTTGGCAAACGCACTTTAAAATCATCTCCTTCTTTTTTCCCAAGCATAGCTTTTGCTATTGGAGATGCGATGGAAATATAGCCCTTATCTAAATCTCCTTCGCAAATTCCTACTAGAGTATATTTGCTTTCTTTTTCTGTATCCAAATCCATGATCACAACACTTGAGCCAAATTTCACACTATCATGTTCATAGCTTGAAGGATCGATCACTTGAGCTCTTGCTAGCAAGTCACTAAGCTCTGCTATACGACTTTCAATTAAAGCTTGTTTTTCTCTTGCAGCATGGTATTCTGCATTTTCTTTCAAATCCCCGTGACTTCTTGCTGTATCGATTTCTATTACAACAGCGGGACGTTGATTATCTTTCAAATCTTTTAATTCTGCGGCTAACTTATCATAGCCAAATTGACTCATTGGTTCTTTTTGCATAATTTATCCTTTTATATTTCACTTAGGATTTTTGCTAAATTTTTAGCACTTCCAAATTGTAAATATTCTTTTAGAAAATCAACTTTAGCAAAAAATGCCTTATAATCATATTTATTATAAGCTTCATATAAATTTAAAACATTGACTTTATCTTGTAAAAATTCAGGATTTAAAGCTTCTTTTCCAGCGAAATCACAAAAAATATTTGCAAGTCCTATGTGTTTTAATTTTACAAAAAGTTTTGCGATAAAAATATCGATAGCCTTTGCCTTGTAAGCAAGAACAAAAGGAGTTCCCACTAAAGCTGCTTCTAAAGTAGCCGTTCCACTACAAATAAAGGCAAAATCAGCTTTTTTAAGCACTTTTGGAGTGTTACTTTCTATTTTAAATTCACTAATATCACCATAAATTTCTAATTTTTCAAGATTAAATGGGGGAACACAAAGAATTTTTTCACCCTTAAATTTTTGAGAAAGTTCTTTAAAAATAGGCATCAAACGCCTAATTTCACTACGCCTTGAACCTGGTAAAAAGGCTATAGTTTTTTCATCATCTTTTTTTGAAAGTGTATGATTAATATCTTCTTTATTTTTAAATTCTTTTATCTCATCTAAAAGCGGATGGCCTACATAAGTGCTTTTGTTAAAAAACTGATTATCAAAGGGCAAAATAGAAGCTAAAATATCAAAATGACTTTCTATGATAGGTATGCGACCTTTTTTCCACGCCCAAACTTGAGGTAAAATATAATAAATGCGTGGAATTTTACTACCTGCTTTTTTTAAAGCCTTTGCAAAAGGTAAGTTAAAGGCAGGAGAATCTATACATAAAATCCCATCCATTTTTTGAGTAAAACTTAAATTTACAAGTTCTTTTACAGCTTTTTTTCCTTTAAAAATCAAAGGCAAAACTTCTATGAAACCCATGGCGCTAAATTCATGTGAGCTATAAAGCGGCCTAGAATTTAGATCAAATTCTTTACATAAGCTCTCATCATAAATCCCATGAATTTCAAATTTACCAAAGTCTTTTTTATAAGCTTTTAACACTTCTTTTAAATGCAAATTTGCTGAAGGTTCTAAGGCGCAAACTAAAAAGGTTTTCAAAAAAATTTCCTTATAAATATTTTAAATATTTTATCTTATTTTGGCTTAATTAAAAGAAGTTGTGGAAAAATACACGCTAAAAGTGTATATGAAGGTTTATTATTTTCTCCAGTAGTATTTTTTGCATCGATTTATTAAATATTTTAATTACTCACAAGCTTATTATTTTAGCTTGCTTGCAAGTAATTAATAAATAGGGGTTGCTTCTATAATAGCTGGGGTAAAAAACATTAATTCGTTTAAATCTAAAAATAAAGCTGGATCTAAAGTACATGGTTGTATACCAAAACGTTTTTCTATTGGAACATTTGGGTTGTAAAATATTTTCATACATTCTCTTCCACCTTCAACTAAAGATCTTATTTGAACTGCTGAGCTAGTTGTTGGCATAATAGAAAATATAGTTTCTAACTTTCCATCTTTTAAATCTTGTTTGCATGATTTCCCTCCAAAAAAACCACTTTCTAGTATTGCCAAACAAATATCATCATCGTTTGGATTTACAAATTGCACATAACCAAAGTGTAACAATTCTCCTAATTCATCTTTTTGTTTTAATTCATCGCTAAGTATAATTTCTCTTAAGATCCAATTTTGGTCTTTTAAATCTTCCGAAGTCTCTCTAAAAGGGCTTAAACTAATTCCTGTCTGTAAGGATCTAATAGCAAACATTGGTGTAAAATCAGATAAATCGCCAGGTTCTTCGATAGATTTAGATAAGCTTAATAAAACTAATATTAAAATAACAATTTTTTTCATAACAACACCTTATATTAAAAAAATTTTCTAAAATTCACAGGAAAATGATCTGAAGCTAAAAATGTTCTAAGTCCAGCAGCGGCTAGTATGGCTAGTATAGCTGGGGGAGTATATCTTCTGGTTGTATCAGAAATTCCTGTAATAGCGTAATCAAGAACACCACCACTTGCTTGAGTATAAGAAGCAGGAGAAACAAAATATATACGATCCCTTAATCCTCGATCTAATAAAGATGCTAATGAGCCTGGATTTCTATTAAAATCTCCCAAGATCATCCAATTAATTTGAGGCATGTTTCTAAAATGCATATCAACAGCAGTAACTATAGCACCTGCATCATTTCCTCCTCTTGCTAAAGCATGTGCGTTGAAAAATACATCATTGCCAATACGGATTCCTATGATAGGTCTTGAAGCAACGGTTGGAGGAGGTAATACAATTACTTCATCTGCCTGTCTTCTGCTTACTATTGCCATATTAACTCTATTTGCTCCTACATCAACTCTTGAATAATATATAAAAACTGAATTAGGACGAGATAAGGTTCCTAGATTCCATTCGTATTCATGGATAGGAATACCCACCCCAACAGGTTGAACTTGTCTTTGTGTCATTACTGCAGTGGATGGTAAAACACCTGCTTCTTGAATAGCTAAGACATCCATAGGATTGCTTCCCGTAACAAGTTGTCTAATACTAATATTCCATTTACTTTCTGTTGATGCTGAAGAACCTTGTAAATTCCATGTTCCAACATTATAATCTTCTAAAGAAGCAAAGCTTAAATTTATACTTAAAATGATTAATAATATTTTTTTCATAATTAACTCCAAAATTTATCTATAGGGACTATGAGTAGCATAAGTAGGCGGTGCTATATACCACTGTCTATCTAAATTTTTTTCTCCTGATTTTAAACAATCAGTAAGAAATATTTTATAATAACTAAAATCAAATTCTTTCATTACATCATTTATAGGTGTTTGAATGCATTTTTGAGTTGCGTAATTATAAATTTGATAAGCACCATTACTCATAGGAAATAATATCCAAAATTGAGCAAAATTGCTTTGATCACAAGGGTAATGGACAACCCCTTCGCCATAAGCATTGAGACATGTAAGCGTCTTAACGTTTTTAATCATAACTTTGTTTTGAGGAAATTCTATGATTTGCCAGACATTTGCATCGCCAAAAGGTATACTTGAATATAAAGTATAGCCCCATATCCAATTTCCCGGTCTTAAAGCCCATACAGTTAAAGCAGCTCCTGATGGACCCATTATGGTTACAAAATCACTAGGATATCCTCTATTTTCATATACAGATGCATCATTAAATTTTCCATTTGATTGTAATCTAGGCGAAGGTCCTTTAACAAAATCATTACCTTTAAAAGTATTTGTTTTTATTACAGGTGGTTCTAAAGGAACATCTTTTGGTATCAAATCTGAACCATCAACTAAAGCAGGAGTTTCTTGTTTGGCTGGTATTGTAGGTGTTTTTCCTATTTTAAGTGGATCGCTATCATGCAAATCACCGTAAGATCGTCCCAGAGGATTAAGCTCTTTAGAAGAGCATCCGATAAAAAATATCAATAATAAGCTTAATACTATCATAGAATGAAATTTTTGCATTTTTTCTCCTTAAGTGAATTAAGATTTCGATAAGTATAATAATATAATTTTAAAAATATATAAAAAATTATAATTTAAGATTAAATAGTTGTCTTCTGTAAAAGAATAAAATTTTAATTTTTTGGAAAAATTATAGTTATAAAAAAAATATATTAACATCAATAATGAAAATTAATTTTAATAATAAAAAAGTTTTTTTATTATTAAAATTTAAACTATGGAATTTTAAGTTTTTAAGAATAAAAATATAAATGAGTATGGAATTCAAAATATTTGAACACTAGAAGAGTTACGATTAAAATCGTGATTCTAAAGTGTAGATTGGACTAAATAATAAAAATTAAGTTAATTTTGAGTTAATTGTGAATTACTTTATTGAGTTGAGAATAAAAGAATTAATTATAAAGAACATTTCTATATAGCTTTATTTGTATTTATTCTTAAAGCTTTTTATGCTAAAATATCCAATAAGGAAAAGCAATGAAAGAAATTCTTATCACTAATGATGATGGCTATGAGAGCAAAGGACTTAAAAAACTCATTAAAATGTTAAAAAAAGAATTTAAAGCCAAGATCACCATAGTAGCTCCTGCTAGTGAAAAATCAGCTTGTTCACACTCCATAACCCTAACCAAACCTTTGCGTTTTGTTAAAGTAGGAAAAAGATTTTACAAGCTTGATGATGGCACTCCAGCAGATTGTATTTATCTTGCACTTCACGCACTTTATAAAACACGCTTGCCTGATCTTGTAATCAGTGGGATTAACAAAGGAGCAAACGTAGGTGAAGATATTACCTACTCAGGAACTTGTGCAGGAGCTATGGAGGCGGTTTTACAAGGAATTCCTGCTATCGCTCTTTCTCAATTTTATAAAAAAAGCGAAAAAGAACTAGACTATAAAAATGCTTTAAAAATTACCAAAAAAATCATTCAAAATATTTTTGATAAAGGTTTTCCTTTGGAAAAAAAAGAATTTTTAAATATCAATTTTCCTGCAAAATCAAAAATCAAAGGCATTAAAATTTGTAAAGCGGGCAAAAGGGTTTATAATTTTGAAGCCCACTCAAATGTCAATCCGAGAGGAGTTGAGTATTATTGGCTTGCAGCGGCGAATTTAGACTCTGAAGATGAGAAAAATAGCGATATTGCCTTGCTTAAAAAAGGCTACGCTACAATAACCCCTATAATGCTGGATCTTACAGCTTATAAAAGAATGAAAAAAGTTAAAAAATGGTTAAAGGCAAATGATGAATGATAGATTTACGCGTATAAAATGGCTCGTTGGAGAAGAAAAATTTCAAAAAATTTCACAAACAAAAGTTTTGGTTTGCGGACTTGGTGGAGTGGGTGGAATTTGCGTTGATGCGCTTTATCGTAGCGGTTTTAAAAACCTTACTTTAATCGATGCGGATAAATTTGAAATCACCAATCAAAATCGCCAAATTCATAGCGAAAATATAGGTGAAGAAAAAGCTAAAGTATTTGAAAGAATTTATAAGGCTAAAGGTATAGTTAGTAAAATCGATGAAGATTTTTTAGAAAAATTTGATTTAAGCGAGTTTGATCTTATCATAGATGCCATTGATGATATCCCTGCAAAAGTAGCTTTGGCTCATCTTATAGATTTTAAAAAACAAATTTTTATCTCTTCAACAGGTGGAGCTAGAAAGCTTGATCCAACACGCATTAAAACTACAAGTATTTTTAATACTCACGGCGATGCTTTAGCGAAAAAATTTCGTTATGAACTTAGAAAATCAGGCTTTAAGGGAAATTTTGATGTGGTATTTTCTGATGAAGAAGCACATTGTAAAGATTTAGGTTCTTTTATGGGTGTAACAGCTTCTTTTGGTTTGGCTTTAGCAAGTTTAGCAATGAGAAAAGTCTTATCAAAATATAAAGAGCAATGAGAAATTTTATTGTATTTATATTGTTTTTGAATATAGCCATTGGAGAGGATAAAATACTTGGTAATTTTTTTAAAGATTGTAATACAAGTGGGACTTTTATAGTCTTTGATGGAAAAAATTATGCAAGTAATGATTTTCAAAGAGCTAAACAAACCTTTTCTCCTGCTTCAACTTTTAAAATTTTTAATGCTTTAATTGCACTTGATAATGGTGTAGTTAGAGATACAAAGGAAATTTTCTATCATTATAAGGGTGAAAAAGTATTTTTGCCCTCTTGGAAACAAGATGCTAGTTTAAGCTCAGCCATAAAACGCTCTCAAGTGCCTGCTTTTAAAGAATTGGCAAGAAAAATAGGACTTAAAACCATGCAAGAAGGCTTAAATAAACTTTCTTATGGAAATACAAAAATTTCAAAAATCGATACCTTTTGGTTGGATAATTCTTTACAAATTTCTGCAAAAAATCAAGCTGATTTGCTTTTTAAACTTTCGCAAAATTCTTTACCTTTTTCCAAAAAAAGTCAAGAAGAAGTTAAAGAAATTATTCTTTTTAAGGAAGATAAAATCCAAAAAATTTATGCTAAAACAGGTTTTAATGATAATATCAATTTAGCTTGGATTGTTGGATTTGTAAAGACTGAAAACAAAATTTTATCTTTTGCTTTAAATGTTGATATAAAGGACATTAAAAATATTAAAATAAGGGAAGAATTATTAAATAAGTATTTAGCTAATTTTTCCAACAATAATAGGATTAAAAGCTTTTACTGAAAGTATGAGAGTATCGCCTATTTTTATATCTTGATAAGCTTTTAAAAATTCCTCTTCACTAAGAGTAATTTTAATAATGTCTTGATTTAAAAGCAAGGTTAAAACCACTAAAATATCACTTTTTTTAATTTCTAACAAAGTTGCACTCAAACGCAATTTTGCACTAATACTTGAATGAGTAAAAAATTCATTTTTAGGAAAATCCTTAATGATTTTTCCATTCCTAAGCTCTAAAATTCTATGACTTAACTTATAAATTTCAGCTAAATCATGACTTACCAATAAAGTACTTATCTTAAAATACTCTAAAATTTTAGCCAATTCATCTTGTAAATTGGCGCGCATTTTAAAATCCAAAGCACTCAAAGGCTCATCTAAAAGCAAAATTTTTGGTTCCCTTGCTAAAGCTCTTGCTAAAGCTACTCTTTGTGCTTGTCCTCCGCTTAAATGTTTAGGATAAATTTTAGCTAAATTTTCAAGTCTCATTAAGGCTAAAAGCTCGCTAATCTTTGCCTTAGAACTAGCGGCATAGGCGATGTTTTCTTTTACATTCATATTTGGAAAAAGCGCATAATCTTGAAAAACAAAACCAATTTTTCTTTTTTGCAAAGCTAAACTAAAATTTTTTGAAGAATCAAACCAAAGTTCATTATCTACTTCTATACGGCCTAATTTAGGCTTTATAAGTCCTGCTATGATTTTTAAAAGAGTGGTTTTTCCTGCTCCGCTTTCGCCAAAAAGTGCGGTAATTTTTCCTGATTCTATATCTTTTTTAAAATTTAAATCCAGCCTTCCTTTGGCGGTATTCATAGGATGATTGATATCAATTTTTATCATTGAAAACTCATTTTTTTATTGACAAAATAAAGACTAAAAAGCACCAAAAAAGAAAAAATAAACAATATAAAAGCATATTGATGTGCCAAGCTATAGTTTAAGATTTCAAGTTCATCGTAAATAGCTATACTAGCTACTAAAGTTTCACCTTGTTTATGTCCTCCTATCATCATCACGACTCCAAATTCACCCACAGTATGGGCAAAACTCATCGCACAAGCACTAAAAATTCCTGCTTTAGAATTAGGTAAAATCACTCTAAAAAGAGTATAAATTTTACTTTTACCTAAACTATAAGAAGCATCGAGCAAATTTGGATTGATCGATGAAAAGGAACTTTGCAAAGGATTTACCATAAAAGGCAAAGAAAAAATCAAAGAAGCAAAAACAAGACCTTCAAAACTAAAAACCAAAGAAAGATTAAAATATTCTTTTAAAACTTGCCCTAAAAAACTATTAGCCGAAAAAGTTACAAGCAAATAAAATCCCAAAACACTAGGAGGTAAAATCAAAGGCAAAGAAATAAAGCTTTGAAGGATTGTTTTAAAAGGAAAACGCACAAAACTTAACAAATAAGCTAAAAATACACCAATAAAAAAAAGAATAAAAGTCGTGATAAAAGCAAGTTTAAAAGTAAGATAAAGGGTTTGTAAAAAAGTTGAATCAAGCACTATGACTCCTTAATACAATATCATTTGCTTTTACAAAACAAAGCCATTCTTGATTTTCACAAAGTTCAAGTTCTAAGGCTTTTTCTTTGGTGATGATGCTAGAAAGCTCATTACCTTTAAAATCAAAAAATACCTGATACAAAAGTTCGCCTTTTTTAATTTTTGTAATTTTAGCCAAAAAAGAATTTTCAACACTTAAAAGAGTTTTACTTGTGCTAAAGCAAAGTTCATGTTCTTTAAAAAGAAGTTCTACACCCACACCAATTTTTAAATTTTCTAAAGATTTTAATTCAAGCATTAAAACACTAAAAATCACTTCTTTAGAAAGTATTTTAACAATAACTATATCCTCTTGATTTAAAAGCTCACAAATTTGTCCTTTTATAAGGTTCATGGTGTGCTAAATCCGTATTTTTTGAAAATTTCTTTTGCTTTTGAAGAGCCAATAAATTCGCTAAATTCAAAGGCTAATTTTTTATCCTTAGCGTATTTTGTGATAACATAACTTTGCTCTAAAGGGCTAAAATACTTTGCATCAATTATAACAGCCTTACCCTTAGGATGATTGATAGAAGAAACTAAAGAATAAGCTACTATAGCTATATCTGCATTTTTACTATCTACATGTAAAACAGGCACTGAGATATTTTCACCTAAAACGATTTTATCCTTAAAAAGCTCATTTAAATCCAAATTTTCAAGCACTTCTTTAGCCGCTACTCCATAAGGAGCTACTTTAGGATTGGCTATGCTTAGATGCGTGATTTTACCTGCCTTTTCTTTTAAATTTTCAACACCTCCTTGGAGTAAATTTTCATCCAAACTATACAAAGCCAAAACTCCTAAAACATAAACTTTTGGCTTTATTAAGGCATTTTTATCATCATAAATAGCCTTAGCATATTTAGTATCCGCTGAAAAAAAGAGATCAAATTCTCTTCCTTGTTTTAAAAGCTCATAATATTTTCCAGAAGCACCAAAAACCAATTCTATTTTATCTTCTGGATGTGTTTTCAAAAACTCATCTTTAACTTCACTCATCGCCTTTGAAGCTGAAGAAGCCACGAAAATGTTTAAATTTTGTGCATTTAAACACGAAACAAAAAACAAAATCCCAAAAAATACTATAAACTTTTTCATTTAGTTTTCCTTGTGTAAAAATTTAATTTTTGGATTATAACACAAAAAATTCATTTTATATCATTTTTGCATAAAATAAATACAGGATGATAAGTGAGTTTGTTTTGAAATTTTTCTTCAAATTCTTTTAAAAAACTTTTATTTAAAGGATAAAATCCTAAAGAATTTACACCGCTTAATTTTAAATGCCTAAAAACATCTAAAGCATTATCAAAGCTTAATTTTATGAGTTCTTGAGTAATTTTTACCTCATTAAAATAGACTTTAAAAATTTGCTCTAATTCATTTAAGCTAAAATATTTTAAACCAAAACCCGTGCTTTGCTTGATTTCTTTTAAATTTTGTTTTGCAAAAGTAGAAAGAAGTAAAATCCCATTTTGATTTAGCATATCTCTAAGACTTGGTATAATGCGTTTTAAATCAAGCCATTGCAAAGTTGCATTTGAAACGATAAGATCAAATTTCTCTTTACTTAAATCCTGTTTTGCAATTTCATTCATATCAAAAATTAAAATATTAGAATTTTCTTTAAAATCTAAAATATCGTTTTTTAAATACTCATCAAAAGTAATGAAATTTTGAAGTTTTTTGCTCAATTCACCCCTACCACAACCAAATTCAAACACTTTTTCAAAATGTGAAATTTTTAAATCTTTTAAAATTTCACAAAGTTTTAAACCCATGAAATCTTGCACTTTTGCATGTTTTTCATAATCTTTTGCTTTTAAAAAATTCAAATTTCATCCCAAGTTTTAAAATGAAAAAAAGCAAAATGCGGTTCATCTAAAAAAAACAAATTTTTAAAACTATTTTTCAAGGCATTTGGTGAAAAAATTTCATCTTCTTTGCTTGAATAAACCTTATCCCAAAGCCAATTTTCTTCTTGTTTTGTTAAAGCAAAGTCAAAAAGTTTTTCAAGCTCTATTTTCAAAGCTTTTTCATCTTTAAAAATAAAATCTTTGGCTAAGCTTTTGCGTTCTTTAAATAAAGCCTCTTTGAAATTTTCTAATTTAAAATTTTGCAGGGTTTTTTTAAAAATTGCAGGATGAATTCCTTTTGATTTATCTATGCCTAAATTTGTGCCATTTATGGCTATTTTTTGTTTAAAATTAAGCTCTTTTAAAAGTCTATTTGCCACACAAACCCCCATAGAAAAAGCGATTAAAAAAAGCTCATCAAAAGCTTTGAAATCAAAATTTAAATCAAATTTTTCATAATCATAAAATAAAATCACATTTTTATCGCTTTTTAAATGCGAAAAATGGCTAGGATGTGAAGCAAATCCCCCAAATATCACTATAAGTTTTTTTGAATCAGGATTTTTACATAAAAATTCATATTTCATAAAAGCTCTATTATCCTTTCAAGTTCTTCTGTGTTAAGTCCTGCGTGCAAAGAAAAACGAATTCTAGCTGTATTCTTTGGCACGGTAGGTTCTTTAATCGCAGGAGCAAAAAATCCAGCTTTTTGGAGTTTTTGTGAAATTTCTAAGGCTTTTTTATTTTCACCTAAAAGCAAGCAAATAATATAAGCATCACCTAAAACAGTGTGATTTTTTTCTTGCAATTTACTTTTAAAAAAAGTACTTAAAAGTTCTAATTTTTCTCTTTCTTTCTTAAAATAAGGCATTTTTTTAAAAATAAATTGTGTCCAAGCTACATTAATAGGTGGTAAAGCTGTAGAATAAATAAAAGCTCTAGCTTTGTTGATGAAAAATTTTTTATATTTTTCATCACATATTATACAAGCACCCATGGAAGCAATGGCTTTTCCAAAGGTAAAAACCAAAAAATCCACTTCATTTTCCAAGGCTAGTTTTTTAACAAGCCCCAAACCCTCTTCATCAAAACAACCCACGCTGTGTGCTTCGTCTATATAAAGCTTGATTTTATCATAACGCTTTTTAAGCTCACACAAAGTTTTAAAATCGCTAAAATCTCCATCCATACTAAACAAAGCTTCGCTTAAAACGATGATATTTTCATAATTTTCATAATGTTTTTGGATTAAACTCTCTAAATGATTCATATCTTTATGATGAAAACGAAAAAAATCAGCCCCGCCAAGTCTTAAGCCATCAATCATACTTGCATGAATAAATTTATCAGCTAAAAAAAGCATCTTAGAAACGCTAGAAAGTGCTGCTATACAAGAGATGTTTAGATGATAGCCACTATTAAAATGTAAAATTTCCTTATCTTTAAATTTAGTCTTTAAAAAACTTTCTAATTCTTCATAAATTTCAAAATTTCCACTCAAACTTCTTGAACTCGAACTTGAAAAAAATAAATTTTGCTCTTTTAGGGTGTTCAAAAACTCAGCTTTTAACTCTTTAGAAGACGCCAAATAAAGATAATCATTTCCTGCTAAATTTAAAAGTTTTTGATTTTGCTTATAAACAAATTTATTTTCATGTTTTAAAGGCGTTAGAGTTCTTAGATTGTGATTTTGCTCTAGATCTTGCAAAATTTTTTCAAGCTTCATTTTTTTCCTGTAAATTTAAAAATTTAAAGTATTATTTTGCCAAAATATTTTTAAAAAAGAAGTTATAATGCAAAATCAAATCTTAAAAAATCTCGATTTAAAACACATTTGGCATCCTTGCACACAAATGAAAGATCACGAAACCCTACCTTTAATCCCTATAAAAAAAGCAAAAGGCGTGTGGCTTTATGATTTTGATGATAAAGCTTATATGGATTGTGTGAGTTCTTGGTGGGTAAATCTTTTTGGTCATTGTAATGAAAAAATCGCAAATGCCATTAAAAAACAAGTTGATGAGCTTGAACATGTGATTTTAGCAGGTTTTACACATGAGCCTATCATCAAACTTTCGGCTAGGCTTTGTGAAAAAATGGGGCGTGATTTTAATAAATGTTTTTATGCGGATAATGGCTCAAGTGCCATTGAAGTAGCACTTAAGATGAGTTTTCATTATCTTTTAAATAAAGGTTTGAAAAAAAATAAATTTTTATCCCTAAGCAATTCCTATCATGGTGAAACCTTAGGGGCTTTAAGCGTGGGCGATGTTGCGCTATATAAAGATACTTACAAAGCCTTGCTTTTAGAGTGTTTAAGCACTCCTGTGCCACAAGGCAAAGACTATACTAAAGAGCTTGAAATTTTAAAAAATATTTTAGAAAAACATTCGAGTGAAATTTGTGCTTTTATTCTTGAACCCTTGGTGCAATGTGCGGGAAATATGCACATGTATGAAGTTGGTTTTATCGATGAAGCGATCAAGCTTTGCCATGCTTTTAATGTGCAAGTGATTTTTGATGAAATTGCAGTGGGTTTTGGACGCACAGGAACTTTGTTTGCCTTGCATCAATGCAAACAAAGCCCCGATTTTATCTGTCTTTCAAAGGGAATTACAGGAGGATTTATGCCTCTTTCTGTAGTGCTTACAAGAGATGAAATTTATAATGCTTTTTATGATACTTATGAAAGCCAAAAGGCTTTTTTACATTCTCATAGCTATACGGGAAATACCTTAGCTTGCGCGGCAGCTAATGCGGTTTTAGATATCTTTGAAAATGAAAATATTTTAGAAAAAAATCAAATTTTAAGCGCCTTTATCCAGCAAGAATTTTCAAAACTTAAAAAATTTGATTTTTTAGGAAATTTTAGAACTTGCGGAATGATTAGTGCTTTTGACATTTTAAGCCATAAACACGAACGCGTGGGACTTTTTGTATTTCAAAAAGCCTTAGAAAAAGGCTTACTTTTAAGACCTTTGGCAAATACGATTTATTTTATGCCTCCTTACATCATCACAAAAGAACAAATCGTTTATGTAGTAGAGAGTTTAGAACAAATTTTTAAGGAATTTTAAGTTGTAAAATTTCTTGCATTTGTTCTTTAAAATCTTTATTTAAAATACTATTTTCATCAAAAAAATCAAGATTGATTATAGGAATTTTTGCATAATTTTTTATAAAATCATCTTGCAAGGTATCTTTTTTGCCCATCATTATAAGGGCTAAAAGATTGATATTTCTTTGCTTTAAAGCTTCAATGCTAAGCAAGATATGATTAATGCTTCCAAGATAGTATTTTGCTACTAAAATCGTAGGGTGTTTAAAAATATTCATAAAATCAATCATAGTGTAATTTTCATCCATAGGAGAAAAAAGCCCACCCGCAAGCTCAATAAGTAGGCTCTTACTTTTTGGTAAAATGATATCTAGAGCTCTATAATCAAGCTTTTCTTTGATTTTTCCAAGATGAGGAGAAGCAGGAGTTTGTAAAAAAACACCCTCTTTAAAAATCTTTGTTTTTGGGCTAAATTTTGCAATAAACTCGCTATCTGTTGGAGTTCCTGCTTGAATGAGTTTAAAATAATCATAGTTAAAATTCGCACAAAAAGCTGCACTAAAATGTGTTTTTCCTACATCAGTATGTATTCCACTTACATAAATTTGCACAAAAAATCCTTAAGAAAGAAATTTTAAACCCACTGTACAAGCAATAATCACAGCAATTAAAAAAAGTTTTAAAAAACTTTTACTTTCTTTATAAAAAAGCACTCCTATCATTACCCCGCCAGCGGTTCCAGCTCCTGTCCATATAGCATAAGCAACACTCATAGCGATATTTTGCATACTTAAACTTAAAAAAGTAAAAGAAAATCCAAAACACATTATCAAAGCCAAAAGGTAAAGCTTGTTTTTAGTGCTTACAAGTTCTTTCATGATCACCACACCAAAAATTTCACAAGCAGTAGCTAAAAACAAATAAAACCATTCCATAACTAAGCTTCCTTGCTTACCCATTTAAGGGCTACAATGCTTAAAAGTAAAATCGCTATAAGCACAAGTTTAATTATAGAAACAGCCTCGTTAAAAATAAACATTTCATTTAAAACCACTCCTATAGTGCCAATGCCTACAAAAACACTATAAGTAATGCTTACTTCAAGTCTTTCACAAGCTTTTAAAAAACAAGTAAAAGAAATACAAACTCCAATGGCTGTTAAAATATAATGCCAAATTTCTGTAGAATATTTAAGTCCGCTTACCCAAAAGCATTCTATAATCCCACCTAAGATTATTAAAAACCAAGCTATATTGATATTGAATTTTTCATTCACATGAAGCCTTAAATTAACATAATTTATAAAACAAATTATATCTTAAAGAAATTAAAAGAAGCTATAAATTTACTTTTCCATAAGCCAAAATTAGATATAATCAAAGCTCATTTTTTAAGAAAGGACAAAAGATGTTAGAAGGTATCGTTAGAGAGAGTATCGGTAGAAAAGCTGCTAAAGCTTTAAAAAGAGATGGTTATCTAATCGCAAACATCTATGGAAAAGGATTAGAAAATATCAATGCCGCTTTTAAAGTAAATGAGTTTATTAAAGAAGTTCGTAAAAAAACTACTTTAATTTTTGATGTAAAAGTAGGTTCTCAAACTTTAAGCGTTGTAGTTGTGGATTATCAAAAAGATCCTGTAACTGCAGAACTTAAACATGTGGATTTAAAAGTTGCACAAAAAGGTGTGATTTCTAAATACATGGTTCCAGTTAAAATCACAGGAACAGCTATAGGTCTTAAAAATAAAGGTGTTTTAATCCAATCAAAAAGAAGATTAAAAGTAAAATGTGCAGCTGAAAATTTACCAAATTTCTTCGAACTTGATGTAAGTAAACTTGATGTGGGTGATGCTTTACTTGTTCGTGATATTGTAGTTCCTGCAGGAGTAACTATGATTGATGCTGATAGAGTAGCGGTTGTAGGTGTAGAAAAAGCTAGATGATTTTAGTCGTAGGGCTTGGCAATATAGGCGTAGAGTATGAAAATACTCGTCATAATGTCGGTTTTATGCTAATTGACTTGCTTTTAAAAGAAAGCAATTTTACAAATCTTACAAACTCTAAATTTAAAGGAGAACTTTTTAAAATAGGTTCTTCTTTACTTCTTCTTAAACCTAGTACTTATATGAATAATTCAGGACTTAGTGTAAAAGCAGTGAATGATTTTTATAAATGCGAAAGAATGATAGTTATCCATGATGATATAGATATAAATTTAGGAGCCTTGCGCTTTAAAAAAGGCGGTTCAAGTGGTGGACATAATGGGCTTAAAAGCATAGATATTTTATGTGGAAATGATTATGAAAGAGTGCGTATAGGAGTGGGAAAGAGTGAAAATGTGATTTCCCATGTTTTGGGCAAGTTTAAAGCCGAAGAAGAAATAACTTTAAGCAAAGTTTTAGAGCATACAAAAAAAGCTTTGCTTGAGCTTATTGAAAATGATGATTTGTCTGCTATATCATCCAAATACAGCCTAAAGGCTTAAGATGTGGATATTTTTTCGTTTTATTTCAGGGATTTATCTAAAAAATTTTTTTATTATATTTTTTTCTTTACTTGGTTTTTATTGCGGTATTGATTTGCTCTTAAATTTTAAAGATCTACCAAAAGCCGCAAATCTTGATTTGCTTTATATTATGTTTTTATCTTTCTCGGCAGTGCCTTATGTATTACCCATTTCTTTGATTTTTGCCTTGGTAGTTTCTTTGATTTCTATGATCAGAGCAAATGAATTTGTAAGTCTTTATGCGTTAGGACTGAGCAGAAATTATGTTATTTTATTTCCTTTTTTATGGGCTTTATTTTTTTGTTGTGTTTATATAGGATTGAATTTTACTTCTTTTGCTTATGCAAATGATTATAAGAGAAATATTTTAAAAAATGGCACTATTATGAATCAAAGTGGAGAAGTGTTTTTGAAATTTAACAATAATTTTGTTTATATTTCAAAGATAAACAATGGACAAAATAGTGCTCAAAATATAAAAATTTTTAATATCAATGATTTAAATTTAAGTTCTTTTGTAAGTGCTAAAAATGCTCATTTTGAAGGTGAAAGTTGGATTTTGCGAGATGGTAATATTACATTATTACCTAAAAACTATGAACTTGCTAATGATGGTTTAAAAATACAAGATTTCTCCGAGCTTAAATCACTTGAGGGTTTTAAACCAAAGATTATAGAAGGGGTTGCTAGTAATAGTGATTATTCAATATCTGATGCACTTGAAAGTTTTGAGCTTTTTAAGGCGCAAAATGTTAATACAGATACTCTTAAAATCAATCTTTATAAATTTGTTTTTACTCCTTTTTTTGCACCATTTTTAATGCTTATTATGTATTATTTTTTTCCTGTAATAGCAAGATTTTTTAATCTTGCTTTTGTAACTTTTATAGCTTTTGTAGTGACTTTGATGATTTGGGGAGTCTTGTTTTTGCTTACTAGATTAAGCGAAAATAGTGTGATTGCAAGCGAAATTGGCATTGTAGTGCCTATTATAATTTTGGGTTGTTTAAGTGCTTATATGTATTATAAGCATCGATAAATTAAGCTTTGTGTAGTAAAATTATAAAAATTAAAGGTTAAATATGGATTATAAACAATTAAAGCAAGAATTTAATACTCCTTTTTATATTTACAATTTTGATTTCATAAAAGAGCGTTTTTTAAATCTCAAAGAGGCTTTTAAGGCTAGAAAATCTCAAATTTTTTATGCTGTAAAAGCCAATTCAAATTTAAGTTTGTTACAAATGCTTGCAAATTTAGATAGTGGATTTGATTGTGTGAGTATAGGCGAGGTAAAGCGTGCCTTAAAAGCAGGGGCAAAAGCTTATAAGATTATTTTTAGTGGAGTAGGAAAAACCAAAGAAGAGTTAAGACAAGCTTTAGAATATGATATTTTATATATTAACCTTGAAAGCGAAGCTGAAATGATGCTTTTAGAAAGTGTGGCTAAAGAACTTAATCTAAAGGCAAGAATTAGTATTCGTGTTAATCCAAATGTTGATGCAAAAACACATCCTTATATTTCTACAGGATTAAATGAAAATAAATTTGGTGTTGAAATTGATATAGCAAGAAAAATGTATCTTTATACAAAAAATTCATCTTTTTTAGAGCCTGTTGGAGTACATTTTCATATAGGTTCGCAACTTTTAGATATTTTTCCCATTCATGAAGCAGCAGGCATTGTTGCAAAACTTGTAAGAGAGTTAAAAGCCTTGCAAATCGATCTTAAATTTTTTGATATAGGCGGTGGTTTGGGTGTGGCTTATGAAAAAGATGAGTGTGAAGTTGATCTTTATAATTATGCACAAGGTATATTAGCACAACTTCATGGGCTTGATTTAACTATAGGAATGGAGCCTGGAAGGTATTTAGTTGCTAAAAGTGGAGAATTTGTTTGTTCAGTGCTTTATGAAAAACAAAATAAAACCAAGCGTTTTGTTGTAGTAGATGGAGCGATGAATGATCTTATACGCCCAAGTTTATATGAGGCTTATCATGAAATAATCTTACCTTATAATCAAGCTCAAGAGAGTTTATGTGATGTTGTGGGTGGAATTTGTGAGAGTGGAGACTTTTTTGCTAAAGCAAGGTCTTTACCCAGCACTCAAAGTGGTGATATAATGGTTATTAAAAATACTGGAGCTTATGGTTTTAGCATGAGTAGTAATTACAATACTCGTAATAAAGTTTGCGAATTAGCCCTCGAAGAAGGACAGGTAAGATTGATCCGTCAAAGAGAAAATTTTGAAGATCAAATTGCTTTAGAAGAGAAATTTTTAAAGGCTTAAAATGTTTTTTTTAGATGTTCAAGGGACTTTGATTTCTGATCATGATAAGAGTTTAATCCATGGCGCTAAAGAATTGATCGATTTTTTAAATGCAAAAAATCTTCCTTATCTTGTCATTACTAACAATACAAAAAAACTTGATTTTTTAGAAAAATTACAACAAAAAGGATTGGCTGTAAAAGAAAATGCTTATATTGATCCTTTTAGCGTTTTAAAACACCTTTTAAGACCTTGTAAAGTTGCGGCTTTTGGTGCAGATGAGTTTGTAAAAAGTCTTGAAAATCTTGGTTTTGAACTTGATTTTGTAAATCCTAGTGCTGTGCTTGTAGCTAGTTATGATGATTTTAAATTTAAAGATTTTGCTAGTATGATAGAATTTGCTAGAAGAGAAGTTAGGTTTATAGCTATGCACGAAACTAGCATTTATAAAAAAGATGGCAGGCCTTATCCTGGTGTAGGTAGCATTATGGCTATGCTTAAAAATGCTATTGATTTTAAATACGAGGTTGTGGGTAAGCCTAGCATTGCTTTTTATAAAGAAGCTTTAAATTTGATAAGAAGACAAAATTCAAAAATCGATTTTGAAGATATTAAAATCATTAGTGATGATTTTAGAGGAGACTTGCTTAAGGCCAAAGAACTTGGCATGAAAACCTTGCTAGTTTTAAGCGGCAAGATAAGCGACACAAAAGGGCTTGATACGGATTTGCTTGATGGAGTTTATCCTAGTGTTTTTGAGTTTTTAAAGGAGCTAAAATGCCAAATTTAGAAGAATTTAGAAATAAAATCGATGCGGTTGATGATAAAATTTTAGAACTTTTAAATGAAAGAATGACTTATGTTAAAAGTATAGGTGAGCTTAAACAAAGTAGCGGGGGAAGTATTTATCGTCCTGAGCGCGAAAGAGCCATTATCAATCGTTTAAAAAATGCAAATTTAGGACTTTTAGATCAAAATGCCATAGAGGCGATTTATCAAGAAATTTTTGCGGTTTCAAGAAATTTAGAAACGCCTCAAACTATAGCTTATTTAGGGCCAGAGGGAACTTATACTCATCAAGCAGCAAGAAGTCGTTTTGGTGCGATGAGTTGTTATATAGCCTTGGCTAATATCGAAGATGTTTTTAAAGAGTTAAGCAACAAAGAAGCAAAATACGGTGTTGTGCCTATAGAAAATAATACCGAAGGTGCAGTAGGTATTACTTTGGATTGTCTAGGTAAGTATAATGAGCTTAAAATTTTTGGTGAAATTTATATGGATATCCATCATTCTTTTGCGGGAATTAATGAAAATTTAAAAGAAATCAAACGTATTTATTCGCATCCACAAGGTTATAATCAATGTCGTAAATTTTTAGAAAGTCATGAACTTAGTGCTATAGAATTTGTTCCTTCAAAATCTACAGCTAATGCGGCTTATCTAGCTTCGCAAGATAAATATGCAGCAGCAATTTGCTCTAAAATAGCGGCTAAGCTTTATAATGTGCCTGTGCTTTTTGATAAAATAGAAGATAATGCAGCCAATAAAACAAGATTTTTAATTTTAAGCGATATTAAAAATCCTAAAATGCCAAATTGTAAAACTTCTATTTTAGCACACACAGCACATAAACCTGGGGGGCTTAGCTTTTTATTAGAGCAGTTTAAAAAAGAAAATATCAATCTTACCAAGCTTGAATCTCGTCCTGTAAAATCAAAAGAATTTTTACACAGTTTTTATATAGATTTTGAAGGACATATTGATGATGAAAATGTAAAAAAAGCTTTAAAAGATATACAAGAGATTGTTTGGCTTGGATCTTATTTATCAGGAGAAAAAGATGAAATTTAATGAATTTTTAAGTCATTTAAGCAATTATGAACCCGGAAAAGATATAGAAGTTATTGCCAAAGAATATGGCGTTAAAGAAGTGATAAAATTAGCAAGTAATGAAAATCCTTTTGGTACGCCACCAAAAGCCATAGAATGTTTAAGACAAAATGCAAACAAAGCTCATCTTTACCCTGATGATAGTATGATAGAACTTAAAAGCATATTGGCTCAAAAATACAAAGTTCAAAATGAAAATATTATTATCGGTGCAGGCAGTGATCAAGTGATTGAATTTGCTATACATTCTAAGTTAAATTTTAAAAATGCTTTTTTGCAAGCTGGAGTTACCTTTGCTATGTATGAAATTTATGCCAAACAATGCGGTGCAAAGTGCTATAAAACTCAAAGCATTACTCACAATTTAGATGAATTTAAAAAACTTTATGAAATACATAAAGATGAGATTAAACTTATTTTCTTATGCTTGCCAAACAATCCTTTAGGCGAGTGTTTGGATGCAAGTGAAGTGACCAAGTTTATTAAAGGTGTGGAGGAGGATTGTTTAGTTGTGATTGATGCAGCTTATAATGAATTTGCAAGTTTTAAAGATAGCAAAAAACATTTAGAACCTTGTGAATTGATTAAAGAATTTGACAATGTACTTTATTTGGGAACTTTTTCTAAGCTTTATGGATTAGGAGGCTTACGCATTGGTTATGGCATAGCTGATGCTAGTATTATTAGTGCATTTTACAAGCTTCGTGCGCCTTTTAATGTGAGCAATCTTGCTTTAAAAGCAGCAGTTGCAGCAATGGATGATGATGAATTTACTGAAAAAACTTTAGAGAATAATTTTTCTCAAATGGAGCTTTATAAAGAATTTGCTAAAAAACATAATATCAAAATCATTGATAGTTATACAAATTTCATCACTTATTTTTTTGATGAAAAAAATAGTACAGATTTGTCTGAAAAATTGCTTAAAAAGGGTATAATAATAAGAAATTTAAAAAGCTATGGTTTAAATGCTATACGCATTACTATAGGAACATCTTATGAAAATGAAAGATTTTTTACAGAATTTGATAAGATTTTAAGATAGATATAAATCAAATAAAAATATGTAAAATTCGCCAAACTAAGGGATGAGAATTAATGGATTTTAAAAATATGTTTCATCAAATTGGGCAACTTTATCAAAATTTAACTCGCAAGCAGCGTATAGTGATTGCTGCATCTATTGTAGTGGTGGTTGGGTTTTTGGTTTTTTTAGCTTTATTTCGCGGAAGTGGTAGTAATGCAAATAATGGATATGCAGTTTTAGTTGAAAATGTAAGTCCAAGTTCTTCTGCTGCAATTGTAGCTAAACTTGAACAAAATAATATTCCCTATAAATTAGAAAGTGAAAATAAAATTTTAGTTCCACAAGATCAGGTTTATCGTCAAAGAATGTTTATTGCAAGCGAAGGTCTTATAAAAGATAGTCGCGTGGGTTTTGAAGCTTTTGATACTCAAGCTTTTGGAGCTACAAATGAAGAGCAAAAGGTAAAATACCAAAGAGCCATAGAAGGCGAACTTGCAAGAACTATTGAGACTTTAGAACCTATTCGTAGTGCTGTTGTACACATAGCATTTCCTAAAGATAGTGTTTTTACCGAAAGGCAAATTCCGCCTACAGCTTCAGTTGTTGTTAATGTTCGCGAAGGCTTAAAGCTTACTAGAAAACAAATTGATGGTATAAAAAATATTGTTTCAGCGGCAGTTCCAAAACTTACTAAAGAAAATGTTAAGATTAGTGATCAAAGTGGTGTGCCTTTAGATGAGCAAGAAGCATATGAAGATGATTTGGTTCGTGCGCAAATTAAATTTAAAAGTGATCAAGAAAAAGCTTTAGAAGATAAGATTATAGAAAATTTAGCTCCTTTTGCAGGTGGTATGGATAAAGTAAAAGTGAGTGTAAATATAGATTTTGATTTTTCCAAGCAAGAATCTCAAAGTGAAATTTATGATCCAAATCCTATAGTGCGTAGTGAACAAACTTTAAACGAGGAAAGAACAGGTAGAAAAGATCCAGAAATTCAGGGTGTTCCAGGTGCTGTTTCTAATATAGGTCCTGTTGAAGGACTTGACAATAAGGGTCAAATTGACACTTATAAAAAAAATCAAGTTACTACGAATAATGAACTTTCTAAAACTATTACAAATACCAAAAAACAATTTGCAACAGTTTTACGCACTTCAGCAGCTGTTACTATAGATGGAAAATATCAAGATGTGGTTGATGAAAATGGAAATGTAAAAAGCGAATATGTTCCATTAACCAAAGAAGAGCTTGCAAGTGTTGAGAGTATAGTTAAAAATACTATTAATTTTAGTGCCGCTAGAGGTGATAGTGTTGTAGTTCAAAATTTACCATTTCATCGTGAGTCGATTAGAGTTGAAAGTAAAGTTAAAACTTTTTATAATCGTTTTATTGAGCCGTTTATTCCACCGGTTAAGTATTTTATTGCAGCGATTTTACTTTTTATTTTTTACAAAAAAGTTATTACTCCATTTACTCAAAAAATGCTTGAAGATGTCGCAGCACAAGAAGAAATGCAGCAAGGTCCAAATGCTGTTTTAGATGATGTTGAAGATACTTTGGAAAAAATGAATGCAGCAAGGAAAAAAGTTGAAGAACAACTTGGTTTCGGAGATAATTTCAATGAAGATTCTATCCAGTATGAGGTTTTGCTTGAAAAATTGCGTGGTTTGGTAAGTGATAAAAGCGAGGAAATTGCTGCACTTTTGCAAAATTTAATTCAAAACGATAGTGAATTTGGTGAAAAGGATATGTGATGATAAAGCTAAGTGAAGAACAAAAAATGGTCTATGATGATTTATCGATGCCTGAAAAGGTGGCGATATTTCTTATACAACTTGGCGAAGATGCAACAACTTCTGTGTTTTCACATATGGAAATTGATGTAATTACAGAAATTTCACGTTATATTGCTATGGCTAAAAATGTTGATAGATCCGTAGCTACTGCAGTTTTAGAAGAATTTTACACTCTGCTTCAATCAAATCAATATATTAAAAGTGGTGGTTTGGAATATGCTAAAGAAATACTTTTTCGTACTTTTGGGCCAGAGATTGCAAATAAAATTCTTGAAAAACTCACTAAAAGTATGGAGAATAATCAAAATTTTGCTTATTTGGCGCAAATTAAACCACAGCAGCTTGCAGACTTTATTACTAAAGAGCACCCACAAACCATTGCTCTTATTTTGGCACATATGGATTCTATTCATGCGGCAGAAACTTTAGAGTATTTTAGTGATGAATTAAGGGCTGAGGTGGTTATAAGAATGGCAAATCTTGGCGATATTTCTCCAAGTATTATTAAAAGAGTTTCTGCAGTGCTAGAAAGCAAGCTTGAAAGTCTTACCTCTTATAAGGTTGAAGTGGGCGGCCCAAGAGCAGTAGCAGAAGTGCTTAATCGTTTGGGTCAAAAAGCAAGCAAATCAACCATTACTTATATTGAACAAAGTGATGAACGCTTAGCAGAGACTATTAAAGAGCTTATGTTCACTTTCGATGATATACAAAAACTTAGTACTCAAGCTATAAGAGAAATTTTAAAAGTAGCTGATAAGCGTGATTTAATGATAGGTTTAAAAGGCGCAAGTGAAGAGTTAAAGCAAAAATTCTTAGCCAATATGTCTACGCGTGCAAGCGAAGCTTTTCTTGAAGAAATGGGTTTTTTGGGTGCTGTGCGTGTTAAAGATGTTGAAGATGCACAAAGAAAGGTTGTTGAAGTGGTGCAAAAACTTGCAGAACAAGGTCTTGTTCAAACAGGCGATGCGGATGAAATGATAGAGTAGGTGAGAGATGGTTAATCGTAGCAATGTAATTTCTGGTGGGGCTTCTGATCAGCATGTTGTTGAAGGATATCGTTTTAAAGTTATTTCAGAATTTGATAATCATACAGGTGAAAAAAAACATACTCAAACTCCAGATGAAGAAAATGCTAATATATCTTTAAATGACGAAAAACCAGTCGAAGAAAATCATGCTATTGCCCCTACGCAAGCTGTTATGGAAACTCAAATTCCAACATTTCAACCAAGTTTTGTTGAAGATTTGCTTAAAAAAACAGATGAAATGTCAAGCAATATTATTAAACTTCAAATGCAAATAGAAAGTCAAGAGAATGAATTTAATAACCGCTTAAATTCAGAACTTGAAAATGCTA
Organism: Campylobacter sp. BCW_4323; assembly: GCF_001763115.1. NCBI lineage: Bacteria > Pseudomonadati > Campylobacterota > Epsilonproteobacteria > Campylobacterales > Campylobacteraceae > Campylobacter > Campylobacter sp. BCW_4323. The sequence goes on from NZ_MJYC01000039.1 coordinate 45,029, forward strand.
AAGAAAAATTTGCCAAAGAAGGTTATGAGAAAGCAAAAGAAGAATTTCAAAAGGAATTGAGTGATTTTAAAGATAAGTATTTAAAAAGTATAGCTAAGCTCGATAATGCTTGTGAAAATCTTGAAAATTTTATAGAAAAAAACGAGAAAGAATTAGCAGATACTGCTATAGATATCGCTAAAGAAGTAATCTTAAAAGAACTTGAACTAAATTCAAGTAAGATAGCTTATGCTTTGGCCAAAGATTTAATCGGCGAGCTTAAGGGTGCTAGTTCAATTGAGCTTAAGGTTAATGCAGAGGATTATGAGTATTTAAAAGAGCAATTTGATCAGAATGCTCATATTAAAATAAGTCTTGATGATGCAATTAGTAAAGGAAGTGTTATTATTATAAGTGACGCAGGCAATATAGAGTCCAATCTTAACTCTCGTCTAACTAAAATTAAAAAAATGGTGAATAATGAGTAAAAAATTTGCCCATACTCAAGAAGAGTTAGAAAAGCTAAGTTTAAAAGAATTAGAAAATTTAGCAGCATCTATACGTGAAAAAATCATACAAGTTGTGAGTAAAAATGGTGGACATTTAAGTTCAAATTTGGGTGCTGTAGAACTTAGTATAGCAATGCATTTGGTTTTTGATGCAAAAAAAGATCCTTTTATTTTTGATGTGTCACATCAGTCTTATACACACAAGCTTTTAAGCGGAAAAGAAGAAATATTTGATACTTTAAGACAAATCAATGGTTTGAGCGGTTATACAAAACCTAGCGAGGGAGATTATTTTGTAGCAGGGCATTCTAGCACCTCTATTTCTTTGGCAGTAGGTGCTTGTAAGGCCATTGCTTTAAAAGGTGAAAAGCGTATTCCTATTGCTTTGATTGGAGATGGTGCTTTAAGTGCGGGTATGGCCTATGAGGCTTTAAATGAATTGGGTGATTCTAAATTTCCTTGCGTAATACTTTTAAATGATAATGAAATGAGTATTTCAAAACCAATTGGAGCAATTTCAAAGTATCTTTCTCAGGCTATGGCAACGCAGTTTTATCAAAGTTTTAAAAAGCGTATTGCTAAAATGTTGGATATATTGCCTGATAGTGCTACTTATATGGCCAAGCGTTTTGAAGAGAGTTTCAAACTTATTACTCCTGGGCTTTTGTTTGAAGAATTAGGGCTTGAATATATAGGGCCTATTGATGGACATAATCTAGGTGAAATTATTTCTGCATTAAAACAAGCAAAAGCTATGCAAAAGCCTTGTGTGATACATGCTCAAACCATAAAGGGTAAAGGCTATGCTTTAGCCGAAGGAAAACATGCTAAATGGCACGGGGTGGGAGCTTTTGATATAGATAGTGGAGAGAGTGTTAAAAAAAGTGATACTAAAAAATCTGCTACTGAAATTTTTTCTAAGAATTTGCTTGATTTAGCCTCAAAATATGAAAATATTGTTGGGGTTACGGCGGCTATGCCAAGTGGAACAGGTCTTGATAAGCTTATAGAAAAATATCCAAATCGTTTTTGGGATGTGGCTATTGCAGAACAGCATGCAGTAACTTCTATGGCTGCTATGGCAAAAGAAGGATTTAAACCTTTTATTGCAATATATAGCACCTTTTTGCAGCGTGCTTATGATCAAGTGATCCATGATTGTGCAATTATGAATTTAAATGTGGTTTTTGCTATGGATAGAGCAGGGATAGTAGGTGAAGATGGGGAGACACATCAAGGTGTTTTTGATCTTAGTTTTTTAGCTCCTTTGCCAAATTTCACTCTTTTAACCCCAAGAGATGAGCAAATGATGCAAAATATAATGGAGTACGCTTATTTACATCAAGGACCTATTGCTTTTCGTTATCCTAGAGGGAGTTTTATTTTGGATAAAGAATTTAATCCTTGTGAGATAAAACTTGGTAAGGCACAATGGCTTGTAAAAAATAGTAGTGAAATTGCTTTTTTAGGTTATGGACAAGGTGTGGCAAAAGCGTGGCAAGTTTTAAGAGCCTTGCAAGAAATGAATAATAATGCTAATTTGATTGATTTAATTTTTGCTAAACCTTTAGATGAAGAACTTTTGCGTGAGCTTGCTAAAAAAAGTAAAATTTGGTTTATTTTTAGTGAAAATGTTAAAATTGGCGGTATAGAAAGTTTAATTAATAATTTTTTACAAAAATATGATTTGCATGTAAAAGTTATTAGCTTTGAATATGAAGACAAATTTATTGAACATGGAAAAACAAGTGAGGTGGAAAAAAATCTAGAAAAAGATGTCAATAGTTTGTTGACGAAAGTTTTAAAATTTTATCATTAAATAATAAAAAATATTATTTAATATAAACTTCTTTTAATAAAAATTTTATTATTATTTCCACTTAAAAAAGCAAGGAATAAATACAATGGAATTACTACAAATGCTTAAAAAACATGAGTTAAAAGCTACTCCGCAAAGACTATGTGTTTTAAAAATTTTAAAAAGACATGAGCATCCTAATATTGATGAATTATATGCAGAAATTAAAAAAGAATACCCTTCAATCTCTTTAGCGACGGTTTATAAAAATCTTAATACTTTACAAGAACAAGGTTTAGTTGTTGAAATCAATGTTTTAAATCAAAAAACTTGTTACGATATTTATGAAGAAGAACATATTCATGTAGTTTGCGCCAAATGTGGTGGTATAGAGGATTTAAGTTTTAAAGATGCTAAGCTTTATGAATATCAAGAGCATTTAGAAAAAAAGATAGGCAATCTCGTCAATCATCTGTCCGTTTGTGCTTATGTTGATAGTTGTAAAAAGTGTCATTAAGCAAAATAAGGTTAAAATAGCCCATATATTTTAAGGGTTATTTTAATGGTTTATGAAATTCAAAAAAACTTTTTACTATCTGATTGCACTCTTTTAGAGAATTTAAAAAAAGATAATATACCTTTTCGAAATTCTAAATTTGAAACTTTTTATACTCAAATAACTTCAAATCATAGTGTTAAATTTCAAAGTTTTTGCAATGAATTTTATAAAATTACAAAATTTAATAATTCAATTTTAGAACAGAATCAAGAAGAGAAAATTTCTAAAAAAAAATTTGAAAAAGCTCGAAAAAAGATTATAGGAAAGAGCATTAAAAAAGAACGCTTCGAATTTAAATTGTGTTCTTTAAAAAGTTATATTGATATTTATGAAGAGCCTAAAATTTGTATTTTAAAAATATTTTTTCCAACATTGGATAGTTCCAATGAATTTAAAATCCCTAAAGATTTTAAAATTCAAAAAGAATTACATCATGATTTAAATTCTAAACATATCGTTTTATATGGTTTTGAATATCAAAAGTTTGATATAGAGAAATGTTTTAAAATTATAGAAAAAAATCAGAATTTTAGCTTGGATTTTCCAAATTATATTAATGCTTATGATGGATTTAGGATTTTTTTATTTTATTTATTTAAAAAATTAAAATTTTATTGGACTTTATCTTTAGAGAGAAAAGATAAGCAAAGTTTATGTGAATTTTTATTTTATTCAAGAAGTTTGTATATAGTTTTATCAAGCATGAATACTATTTTAGATAAAAATTTGAGTAATATTTTGGCTTTAAAGTTTAAAGATATAACGAAAAAAACTCAAGATATTTTAGCAAGTGAAAATTCAAATCAAGATTTATTGCTATTTTTAAGCGATGAAAAAATCCAAGATTTGTTTAATGATTTTGATTTTTTCATAAAGGAAAATTCTTTTTATGAAGGCGATTGCAAAGATAGGTTTTTTAAACAACTTGTTGCGTTAGAACTTAGAAAAAAAATTATTTTATTTAGAAAAAATATACTAAAAAATTTTGATTTAGAGCTTTTTGAAAATAGTTTTTTTGAATTGGCAATATTTTTAGAATATTTTTATCGTTTTTTAGAGATAAAAAATTTAAACAAACTTTATGAAAAATATTGCAAAGATAGGGATAAAAATATTTTTTCCAAAATAATCAATAATAAAAATAAATTTTGCAAATTGCTTAAAAAATCAAGTAAAAATTTGAAAATTTACAAAGGATAAAAATGCAAAAACAAGAAAAAATTATAGAAATGTTTAATCAAATTGCACCTACTTATGATAAGGCGAATAGAATTTTAAGCTTTGGAGCTGATGTAGCGTGGCGCAAAAAAGCTTGTCAAAGAGTGATGAGTTTGTATTTAAAAAAAGATTTAAAAATCGCTGATATTGCCTGTGGCACAGGGGATATGATAGAGATTTGGCAAGAGAGTGCTTTAAAAATGGAAAAAAATATTTTAAATATTAAAGGTATTGATCCAAGTAGTGGCATGCTAAATGTTGCAAAAGAAAAATTTCCAAATGTCGAATTTATAGAAGCAGGGGCGCAAAATTTACCTTTAGAAAGTCAAAGTTTAGATATTTTAAGCATTAGTTATGGCATTCGCAATGTTGTAGAAAGACAAAAAGCCTTAAGTGAATTTGCTAGAGTACTTCAAAAAGATGGTATTTTGGTAGTTTTGGAATTTACAAAAAGAGAAAAGGGTGGATTTATAGCAGCTTGTAGAGATTTTTATCTTAAAAATATTTTACCAAGTATAGGTGGGATAATCAGTAAAAATAAAAGTGCTTATGAGTATTTGCCAAACTCTATTGAAGGATTTTTAAGTAAGGAAGAATTCATCTTAGAACTTAAAAATGCTGGTTTTGAAATGCTTGATTATAAAAGTTTTAGCTTTGGCGTGAGTTCAATGTTTATAGTAAAAAAACTATGACACCAACAGAATTAAATCTTAAAGCAAAGGCTTTATTAGAAACACATTTTGATGATATAGTTTTAAGTGGAGAAATTTCAAAAATTACTTTGCATGGTTCAGGGCATTGGTATTTTGATTTAAAAGATGAAAGATCAAGCATTGCTTGTGCTATGTTTAAAGGAGCTAATTTAAAAGTCGGGTTTAAACCAGCGGTGGGGGATTTTTTAGAGCTTTGTGGAAGTGTGAGTTTATATCCTGAAAGCGGTCGTTATCAATTTATCGCTACTAGTATGAAAAAAGCAGGTTTTGGGGATTTGGAAGCACAGTTTTTGGCTTTAAAAGAGCGTTTGCAAAAAGAAGGACTTTTTGATCCACGCTTTAAAAAATCTTTGCCAAAATTTCCTAAAAAAGTAGGCATTATCACTTCAAAAACTTCTGCTGCTTTGCAAGATATGTTAAAACTTATTCATCAAAAAGAATATTTTTTGGCAAAAATTTATATTTTTGATGCTTTAACTCAAGGAAATAATGCTCCTTTTTCTCTTATACAAGCTTTAAAAAAAGCCGATGATATGGATTTAGATGTTCTTATTATAGCACGTGGTGGAGGAAGCAGGGAAGATCTTTTTTGTTTTAATGATGAAAATTTAGCAAGAGAGATTTTTAAAGCAAAAACTCCTATCATTTCAGCCATAGGACATGAGATTGATTATGTTATTAGTGATTTTGTTGCAGATTTTAGAGCTCCAACGCCCTCAGCTGCTATAGATGCTTTGTTTTATTCTAAGTTAGATATAGAACAAAGTTTAGATTTAATGGAAGAAAAATTAATGCAACTTTGGAATCATAAAATACAAAATTATGAAAATTTGCTTTTAAATTTAAGTAAATTTTTCAAATTTAATTCTTTACCAAAAATAATAGATGAAAAAATAAAACAAAGCTATAATATAGAAAAGCAATTAAATCATCTACTGGCAAATCAAATGCGTTATAATGAATTAAAATTAGATAAATTGCAAAATGCTTATTTGCAACATGAGAATTTTTTTAATAAAAGCAAAAAGTTTATTTGTATCAGAAAAAATGGTAAAATAGCAAATTTAGAAGATCTTAAGAGTGATGATATCGTTATTTTAAGTTCTCAAACTTCTCAAAAAGAAGCAAAAATTTTATAAGGATAGATTATGAGAAAAATCAATTTTAGCGCAGGGCCATCAACTTTACCTTTAGAAATTTTAGAGCAAGCTCAAAAAGAACTCTGTGATTATCAAGGTAGGGGTTATTCTATAATGGAAATTTCTCACCGCACAAAAGTATTTGAAGAAGTGCATTTTGGAGCACAAGAGAAAGCTAAAAAACTTTACGGGTTAAATGATGATTATGAAGTATTATTTTTACAAGGTGGAGCAAGTTTGCAATTTGCTATGATTCCTATGAATTTAGCTTTAAACGGGGTTTGTGAATATGCAAATACAGGAGTTTGGACAAAAAAAGCAATTAAAGAAGCACAAATTTTAGGTGTCAATGTTAAAACCGTAGCAAGTAGCGAGGAAAGTAATTTCGATCATATTCCTAGTGTGGAATTTAGTGATAATGCTGATTATGCTTATATTTGTTCTAATAATACTATTTACGGCACTCAATATCAAAATTATCCTAAAACTAAAGCTCCTTTGATTGTGGATGCATCGAGTGATTTTTTTTCTAGAAAAGTAGATTTTTCAAATATCGCTCTTTTTTATGGCGGAGTGCAAAAAAATGCTGGAATTTCGGGTTTAAGTTGTATTTTTATCCGTAAAGATATGTTAGAAAGATCTAAAAATAAACAAATTCCTAGTATGTTAAATTATTTGACTCATGCCGAGAATCAGTCCTTGTTTAACACGCCTCCAACCTTTGCCATTTATATGTTTAATCTTGAAATGGATTGGCTTTTAAATCAAGGTGGGCTTGATAAAGTGTATGAGAAAAATTCTCAAAAAGCTACTATGCTTTATGAATGTATTGATTTAAGCAATGGATTTTATAAAGGACATGCAGATAAAAAGAATAGATCTTTAATGAATGTGAGTTTTAATATTGCTAAAAATAAAGATTTAGAACCTCTTTTTGTAAAAGAAGCCGAAGAAGCTGGAATGATAGGACTTAAAGGACATAGAATTTTAGGAGGAATTCGTGCAAGTATTTATAATGCACTTAATTTGGATCAGGCAAAAACCTTGTGTGAATTTATGAAAGAATTTCAAGGAAAATATACATGATAAAGCGTTTTGATGAGTGCGATAGAATGTCGCAAATTATTGTTTTTGATAAATATTTTAAGACCGCAGGACAAGTGGCTTTTGAACCTAGCGGAGATATTAAAAAACAAACCAAAGAAGCGCTTGCAGAACTTGATGCTTTGTTTGAAAAAATAGGCGCAAGCAAAGGAGATTTAATTCAAATTCAAATCTGGCTAGCTAATATGAAAGATTTTGATGCAATGAATGAAATTTATGATGCTTGGATTAAAAATTACCCTAAACCTGTTAGAGCTTGTGTGGGAAGTGCTTTAGCAGAGGGTTATTTGGTAGAAATTCAAGCTTTTGGAAAGTTAAGAGAGAATTAAAAATTCTCCCCTCCAAATTTTAAAAGCGCAGATCCCCAAGTAAAACCACCACCAAAAGCATCCAGTAAGATCAGACTTCCTTTTTTAAGTCGACCTTCTTCATAGGCATCATTCATTGCCATAGGTATAGAAGCAGCTGAAGTATTGCCATATTTTTGCACAGTGATTACACATTTTTCATCACTTAGATTGAGTTTTTCTTGGACGGCTTTAATGATGCGTAGATTAGCTTGATGAGGAATAAAAAGATCAATTTCTTGTGCTAAAATGTTATTTTTAGCTAAAATTTCTACAACATCATTGCTAAGCGTGTTTACTGCTATTTTAAAAACTTCATTGCCCCTCATTTGCATAGAAAGTGTTTGACATAGGCTTGATTTTTGCGATCTTTGAGTCATTAAAAGATCTCCATAATTACCATTGCTTGCAGTATGTACATCAAGGATATGATTTTCATTGTCCAAACTTACAACTCCAGCACCCGCACCATCTCCAAAGAGTATGCAAATGCTTCTGTCATTGTAATCCATAATTGAACTTGTTTTTTCAGCTCCTACGATTAAAACATTTTTTTTCAAACCACTTTCTATTAAGGCTTTAGCTTGTTCAAGCAAATAGATAAAACCAGAACAAGCTGCTGAAATATCAAAAGCACTAATATTTACAAGTCCTAAATTTGAAGCAATTTTACAAGCCGTTGAAGGCATAGTAAAATAATCAGGACTTAAAGTGGCTACAAGAATTGCATCAATATCTTCAGGTTTTAAATTTGCTCTTTCTATGGCTTTTAATGCAGCTTTTGTACCCAAATCGCTAGTATTCTCATTTTCACCAGCAATACGTCTTTCTTTAATGCCTGTGCGTCTAGTGATCCATTCATCGGTGGTATCTACCATCTTTTCAAGATTAGCATTGCTTAAAATTTTTTCTGGAATATAAGAAGCTATACTTTTAAGACCGGCTTTAAGCATTGTATTTCCCAAGTTCATTTTCTATAAGTTCATTGATATGAGATTGGCTAAAATTTATAGCTTGAAAAATTGCATTTTTAATAGCCCTAGAATCACTTTTTCCATGACTTATAATCACACAACCATTAACTCCAAGAAGGGGTGCTCCGCCATATTCTTGCCAATCTATGTGTTTTTTTAATTTTTTAAAAGATGGCTTCATAAGTAAAGCACCTATTTTAGAAATAAAAGATTGCTTTACTTCGTTTTTTAGAAGCTGAAAAATAGCTGTTGCCACACCTTCACAAGCCTTTAAAATAACATTTCCATCAAAACCATCGCAGATTAAAACATCTATTTCACCATTGAAAATATCTCTACCTTCAGCATTGCCTATAAAATTTGGAATTTTTTTCATAAGCTGATGACTTTCTTTGGTAAGTTCATTACCTTTGCATTCTTCTTCGCCATTAGAAAGTAAAGCAAGGCGTGGTTTTTGAATTTGCATAATTTCTTTAGCATAAACTTCACCCATTATGGCAAATTGAAATAAATTTTCAGCTTTACAATCTGTATTAGCTCCAACATCCAAAAGTAAAGTTTTGTTAACGATATTTGGCATTAAAGTGGCAATAGCAGGTCTTGAAATACCTTTAAGTCTTCCAAGCCTTAAGGTGGCCAAAGACATACTTGCTCCACTATGACCCGCTGAAACTACAGCATCTACTTTTTTTTCTTTTAATAAATTAATAGCTTTGTATATGGTTGTTTCTTTATTTTTTAAAGCATCTGTGGCATTTTCATTCATCGAAAAAATTTCACTAGATTCTTCGTATTGTATATATTGCTCTAATTTTTTTGGTATTAAAGGTTTTAGAATTTTAGAATTTCCCACTAAGATAGCGTTAAAAGGTTTTGCTTCTAGCGCCTTTAAAACGCCTTCTATAATGGGTTTTTCTCCAAAATCACCACCCATTGCATCAATGGCAATGTTAATCATTGATTTTAATATTCCTTAGTTGTTGGATTCGCACGGTGAGGCATTTTGTAGCTTCCATCTTTGTCTTTTATAGGCATAGGAAGACTAACTTTATAGTGAGTTCTGCGTTTAGCTGCACGAGTTTTGCTCACTCTTCTCTTTGGTACTGCCATTTTTTCTCCTTTATAAAATTTAATTAATTATTGCAATTTATGCAATAAAAATAATCACTCAAATAAGCTTCAAGCTCGCTGATAGCAACTTCTATTAAATCAATATGTCCATCGAAAAATTCTATAGTATTGCTCAATTTGTTTGCTTCATCTTTAAAAATACCATCACTTGCAAAAAGTTCTAAATTTTCTTTAATTTCAAGTTCTAACTCAGTTCCACAACTATCACAAGGTCTATAGATAAAACCTTGCATAATAGCATTTATTTTAACAAGCTTAGGATTTATTTTTACTAAATTTCCCTCAAAAATCATATTTTCAAGATTAAGTTTAAAAGGATATTCCTTTGTATTAATCTTAGAAAAAGGGATTTTCATTTAGCAAATTTCATTTGGTTTAAAGAAAAAATCAATTTCTATTTTTGCATTTTCCAAGCTGTCACTTCCATGAACAGCATTAGCATCAATACTCTCAGCAAAATCGGCTCTAATTGTTCCTGCTTTAGCTTCTTTAGGATTTGTCGCTCCCATTAAATCTCTATTTTTTAATACAGCACCTTCTCCTTCTAGTACAGAAACAACAACAGGACCGCTAATCATAAATTCAACCAAGTCTTTAAAAAAAGGTCTTTCTTTATGAACAGCATAAAAATTTTCAGCTTGTTTTTTACTAAGTTGAACTTTTTTCATTGCAGCGATTCTTAATCCATTGCTTTCAAAACGATCTAAAATTTTTCCTATAACACCTTTTTTAACAGCATCAGGTTTAATTATAGATAAAGTTTTTTCCATCTTTGTAATAACTCCTCATTTTAATAAAGCTTAAAATTATACTTGAATTTGTTTAAAGAAAGTTAAATTAAAAGAAAAAGCTAGGAATCTCTAGCTTTTTAATTTTTTAAAATTATGCAAAAACTGGAGTGTCCCCACTTCTCATATCAGCGCCAATATTATCACGACTTGGTTGTCCTGATTCTACAGCACTCCAAACTATACATCCATCTGTTGGGCAAGCACTGGCACAAGCGGGTTGATCATTATGTCCTACGCATTCAACGCATTTGTTTGCATAAACATAATATCTATCTTCACCTTCTGGATTGTTAGCATCATCAACGATAGCACTCACTGGACACTCATCAATACAAGAACCACAAGCAATACATATATCTGTAATTTTTACAGCCATTTTTTCTCCTTTTTAATATTAAGATTTAAATGATTTTAGCATAAAATTCTTAAATAAGGTAAATTTTGATAATCAAAAATTTACCTTATTTGATAATAATTATAACTTTCTTAAATTTTTAATATTATTTTGGATATTTAAAAAAAAATAAAGATTTAAACGATATAATTTCGTTATCAATAAAATTTATTATTTAGGAGAAAATATGATAGTTACTAAAAAAGCTTTAGATTTTACTGCTCCAGCGGTATTAGGAAACAATGAAATTGTTCAAGATTTTAATCTTTACAAAAACATAGGCCCAAAAGGAGCGGTAGTATTCTTTTATCCAAAAGATTTTACTTTTGTTTGTCCTTCAGAAATTATAGCTTTTGACAAAAGATATCAAGAATTTAAAAACCGCGGTATTGAAGTAATTGGAATTTCAGGAGATAATGAATTTTCACATTTTGCTTGGAAAAATACTCCAGTAAATCAAGGTGGTATTGGTCAGGTTAAATTTCCGCTTGTTGCTGACTTAACTAAGCAGATTGCTAGAAATTTTGATGTACTTTATGCAGAAGCAGTTGCCCTTCGTGGTTCGTTCTTGCTTGATGCTGATGGAACAGTTCGCCATGCTGTGGTTAATGATTTACCACTAGGTAGAAATATAGATGAAATGTTAAGAATGGTTGATACTATGCTTTTTACAAATGAGCATGGTGAAGTTTGTCCTGCAGGATGGAATAAGGGCGATGAAGGTATGAAAGCTAACCCTAAAGGCGTGGCTGAATATCTTGGTAAAAACGAAGCTAAACTTTAATTTCTTAGTATAAAGCCTCTTCATGAGGCTTTTTCTTCATTTTTATTCTTTAATTGAAATTCATAAATTTTCTACTATAATTTTACACACATATTAAAATTTTTACTTAGGCTAAAATATGGCAGGCGAAGATCAAGAAAAAACAGAAGAACCCACGTCCAAAAAGATAGAAGATGCGCGTAAAGAAGGTAATGTTCCAAAGTCTCAAGATGCGGCAGCTATTGTAACTTTGATAATTGGAGTAACTATAACTTTATTTATGATGAGTTTTATGGGCGAGAGAATTGTAAATTTATATAGATACTATCAAAGTTTTATTGGTGTTGAATTTGATTTGCGTATTATTCAAGCCATTATGATTAAAAGCATTTTTGAGGTTTTAATTATTCTTGCACCTATTGTTTTAAGTATTATGATTGCTGGGGTTTTGGGAAATATTATGCAATTTGGTTTTATTTTTACAACTAAACCTATTATGCCAAATTTAGGAAAAATCAATCCTCTAAAAGGTTTAAAAAACCTTTTTTCATTGAAAAAAATTGTTGAAAGTATAAAAATTATTTTAAAAGTGGGTATTGTTTTTACTATAGCTTTTATAGTTTTACTTAAATTTATGCAAGAGCTTCCAAGAGTTGAGCTTTATACTATGGTTGCACAGCTTACTTGGCTAAGAGACAGAGCTATTGTTTTAGCAGCTATTGTTATAGTTGCTTTTTTAATTATTGCTGTTTTAGATGTTTTTTTGGTGCGTTTTCAGTATTTTAAAGGTTTGCGTATGAGCAAACAAGAAATAAAAGATGAGTATAAACAAATGGAAGGAGATCCTCAGGTTAAAGGTAGAATTCGTAGACTTCAAATGGAAGCTGCGCGTCGTCGTATGGTTCAAGATGTTGCAGGTGCGGATGTGGTAATCACAAACCCAACGCATTATGCCGTAGCTATTCGTTATGATACAAGTAAAGAACAAGCCCCTAGGGTTGTTGCCAAAGGAGTGGATTTTCTCGCTCTTCGCATAAAACAAGTAGCCTATGAAAATAATGTTGTGGTTTATGAAAATCCTCCTTTAGCAAGAGAGCTTTATAAAGCTTGTGATGTTAATGATCTTATTCCTAGGGAAATGTTTAAAGCTGTAGCTGAGGTGCTAGGATTTGTTTATAATACAAATAATAAGAGTCGTTTAGCTGGTCAAGTAAAAAAAGGAAACTAAAACTTTTAAGGTGTTTTAGTTCCTATTTTATTGATAAGTTCAAGAACAGATTTTTGAGTGCTTGTATCTGCTGTATCGACTTTAAAATATATTTCTACTCTATTATTTTCTAAGGCTTGCGGATTTCCATTGATGGGATTATTAAGCCCGTAGCTTTTAATGCTAATATTTTTCAAATTTGCTCCACCTTCTATAAAATATTTTAATACATTTTCTGCTCTTTGGTAGGCGAGTTCATAACTTCTTATAATAGAGTCGCTATTGTCTGTATAGCCTCTAATTTCTATTTTTGCTTGAGGTGGCAAATATGTTGTTAGTTCAGCCATACGTTTTAAATAATCTTGTATATCAGCTGAAACGATTTGAGCGCTACCTCTTTCAAATTCAACTTTGGATGGAAGGTTAAGAGCAACCTGATTGTCGCTTTGATCTAGAGCCGCTTGAAGACGTTTGATGGTTTCTTGCTGTGTCATAGTCATTTGTTTTAACGATTTGAGTTCATCACTTTCTTCTTTTGCTGCACCCTTATATTTTTCTTGGGTTTTGCTCTCTTCTTTGACTGTTTGAGTAGAGGTATAATCAAAGATTTTAACAAATTCGGTTTTTAAAGCCTCTACTTTAGCAGGATTTGTTTTAGAAATTGCCCAAAGAGCAATAAAAAGCGCCAAAAGCAAACTTAGAAAGTCTGCATAAGGTACAGCCCATTTTTCACCTGCAGGACATTCTGGACATTTATGTTTCTTGGCCATTTTTAACCTTTGTCAAATTGTGAAATTTTTGGATCATCGTGACTTAAGAAATTAAAAAGCTTAGCTTCCAAATCTCTAGGATTCGCACCTTCTGCAATTCCTTTTATGGCTTCAGTGATGACAATTTGCTCTTTTACAAGATCCATTCCATTAGCTTTCATTTTTCTTCCCCAAGGTGCAAAAAGCGCATAAGCACCAAAAATCCCAGTAACCGTAGCTGTAAAAGCACCTGAAATACCCGCTGCCATTGCTTGAGGATTGTCTAGTAATTTAAGAGCTAGAATAAGACCAAAAACCGCTCCAACAAGTCCCATGGTAGGGCAAGTTTCTCCAAATACTATCCAATATTCTGCACATTCTTTATAATGCTCTTCAAGTTGTTCGGTTTGTATTTCCATGCTTTCGTGAATTTCTTCAAAGCTTTTACCATCTACAAGCATCATCATAGCATTTTTTAAAAATTCATTTTCAATCTCATTGGTTCTTGATTCTAATGCTAAAAGCCCATCTCTTCTTGCAATAATGGCAAATTCTATTAACTGGGCTATCCTTTCAGGTAGATTTACTCCAGAACCTTTAAAGACAACTTTGAGTTCTTTATAAGCTGCTTTTACGATTTTTTTATGTGTAGAAGTCATTGCACAAAATGCAGCCGTTGGCATAACTATAAGAAAGGAAGAAAGATGTACAACATGTAAAGGATTACCACCTTCTAGTATATCTCCTACTGAAATACTAGTAACTGCAAGCACCATTCCCAGTATGGTTGAAAGATCCATATAAATATCTCCTTGATTATTTTAAATCGCCCCAATTTTTGGCAATACTTGAGCTTGTTTTTAATTTTACTTTTAATTTTACTATATTTTCCATAATATCTCTAGTTTTTTTTACAAAATTTTCACATAAATCATCTTTTACTTCAAAAATTAATTCATCATGAATTTGTAAAATAAGCTTTTTGTCTTCATTTAATTCTTTATCGATTTCTAACATAGCAAGTTTAATTACATCTGCTGCTGAGCCTTGTAAGATTGAATTAATACTTTCTCTTTCATACATGGCAATTTGCATAGGTTTTGCATTTTCAAAATCAAAATAACGCTTGCGACTGTTTAAAGTAGTGATAAAACCATTTTGTTTAGCTTCGTTTTTAACTGTTTCAAAATATTTTTTAATGCTAGTAAAATTTTCAAAATATTTTTCTATATAAGATTTGGCTAAATGAGCTTCTATTTTTAAATTTTGACTTAAAGTTTTATAGCCCATGCCATAAATAAGTCCAAAATTTATACTTTTTGCAACACTTCTGGTTTCATAATTGCTTTCTCCAAAAATCATTATAGCTGTTCTTGCATGTATATCTTCATCGTTAGCAAAAGCATTTAAAAGTTTTTCATCTTCGCTAAAATGTGCAAGCATTCTCAGTTCGATTTGAGAATAATCAAGAGAGATAAAACTAAATCCATCTTTAGCTACAAAGCAAGATTTATAATCTTTTGCGTATTGTCCGTGTGCAGGAATATTTTGCAAATTTGGATCTTTAGATGAAAGGCGACCCGTTGCAGTTCCAGTTTGTAAAAAACTTGAGTAAATGCGTGAATTTTCATCTTTTAACGCTAGTTTTAACAAAGGTTCGCAATAAGTGGAATAAAGTTTGGCAAGTTCTCTATAATCTAAAATTTTGGCAATTACAGGATGTTTATCTAAAAGTGCATTTAAAACTTTTTCATCGGTAGAATATCCTGTTTTTCCTTTTTTTCCACTTGGAAGTTTAAGTTTTTCAAAAAGTATATCACCTACTTGTTTAGGTGAGTTTAGGTTAAATCTATCCTCACAAAGAGTATAAATTTCTTCACTTAAATTTTTGATTTCATTTTCAAATTTTTTCATAAGGGCTTCAAGTGCATTTGTATCAAGCTTTATGCCATTTTCTTCCATCATCATAATGATTTTAATGAAATTAAATTCACAGTTTTTAGCAAGTTCTAATAAAGGAGTTTCAAGATTTTTTAAAAAATAAAGATAAAATCTTAACGTGATATAAGCATCTTCTGCGGCGTATTTGCAAGCTTTTTCAAGTTCTACACTTGCAAAATTTTCTCCTTTTTTAACAAGGCTTTCAAAATGTAAGGTTTCATAATTAAAAAGTCTTAAGGCTAAATCATCCATATTTACTCTTAAAGAAGGATTTTTAAGCCATGCTAAAATCATTGTATCTGCGTATTTTTGAGGTAAATTTAATCCAAAATTGTTTTGAATGATTTTAAAATCATATTTGAGATTGTGTCCTATAACAAAATGATTAAAGATTAGCTCTATAGCTTTTTTGGCACTTTGCAATGAAATTTGCTCACCTACTCCAAGATAGTTATGAGTTAAAGGCACATAAAAGGCTTCGTTTTCGCTCATGCAAAAACTAAAACCAACAATTTTTGCTTCTTTTGTATCAAGTCCTGTGGTTTCGGTATCAAAAGCAATAATACTTTCTTTATCAAGGGTATTTAAAATTTCAAAAAGTTTGTTTTCATCTTGTATTAAAGTGGCTTTAAAACCTAAATTTTTATCTTTATTATCAGGATTTTGACGCAGTTTTTTAAGTAAAGTATTAAGTTCGTAATGTTCTAAAATTTCAAGTATTTTTAAAAGAGGTTCTTCATTAGGATAAGTTGCTTTTTCTATAAGATCTTGCACTTCTAAATTTTCATATAAAGAAGCTAGTTTTTTGCTTAAAAATGCATTTTCCTTACCCTCTAAAAGCAAGTTACGACTTCTTTCATTGCGTATTAGAGTTAAATTTCCATAAATTCCTTCTATGCTACCAAATTCATCAAGTAAGGTTTTAGCCCCTTTTGCACCTATACCTTTAACGCCTGGAATATTATCAGAACTATCTCCGCAAAGAGCTAAAAAATCTCTGATTTGATGAGGTTTTACTCCGTATTTTTCTAAACACGCTGCTTCATCATAGTCGTTTTTAGAAATAGGGCTATAAATGCTCGTTTTGCCATCTTTTATGAGCTGATAAAGATCTTTATCTTGAGTGATAATGCGTACAAAAATATCCCTATCTTCACAAGTTTTTACAAAAGAAGCGATGATATCATCGGCTTCATAACCTTCCCTAGAAACGCTTATAAAACCCATTTTTTCTATCATCTCTATGCAAATTGGAATTTGTTCTAGAAGTTCAGGTGGTGGTGGAGTGCGATTTTGTTTATAGTTTGGATCAATTTCGCTACGAAAAGTTTTTCCTTTGGAGTCTAATGCAAAAACAATATAATCACTTTTATGTTCATTTTTTAAGCTATAAATAAAATTTGCAAAACCGCTAATCATTCCACTAGCTTGTCCTTGTGAATTTTTAAAACCTTTTAATGCGTAGTAAAGTCTGAAAAAAAATCCAAAAGTATCGATAATAGTTAAAGTTTTCATAATAATTTCTTCTTTTGATAAAATATATTTTTAAGTTGTATTATTTCAAAATTTTGCTTAAAATGTCTACAATTTAAGATCTTTAAGCAAAAACACTGCAATTTTTAGCCATAATTACAAATTATTTATAAAAAAATATATTAAAATATAAGGATAATGTAATGACAAATCAGCAAATTGATGGAATTGCGGATAAGAATTTTAACACACCTGAAGGTAGGAAAGTTTTTAAAAAGGCAGTTTTTTCTTGCTGGTTGGGAACTGCTATGGAATATGCAGATTTTGCACTTTATGGTTTAGCAGCTGCAACAATTTTTTCAGAAGTGTTTTTTCCTGAGCAAACTCCAGTAATTGCACTTTTGCTTAGTTTTGTAACTTATGGCATAGGTTTTATTGCAAGACCTATTGGGGCTTTGTTTTTTGGCTATTTAGGCGATAAACATGGAAGAAAAAATGTTATGATGGCTACAATAGCTTTAATGGGAATTTCAACTACTCTTATAGGTTTTATTCCAAGCTATGCAGTGATTGGTGTTTGGGCGCCTATTTGTTTGGTTATATTACGTTTTATGCAGGGTTTTGGTGCAGGAGCTGAACTTTCAGGTGGAACAGTTATGCTAGGAGAATATGCTCCTAGCAAGAGAAGAGGGCTTGTTTCTTCTGTGATTGCCTTAGGATCAAATAGCGGAACTTTGCTTGCGTCTTTTGTATGGCTTTTGATGGTACAAATGGATGAAGCAAGTTTTAAAGAATGGGGTTGGAGAGTTCCTTTTATGGGAAGTATTTTAATCGCTCTTTTTGCTGTATATATTCGTTTTTATGTCAAAGAAACCCCTGTTTTTGAAAAGCAAAAAAATGAAATGATGAGATTGCGTCTTAATAACGAAAAGCATATGAAAAAAGATGAAAGAAGTTTTTGGCAAAGAAGTCGTGCTTTTTGGACTATGGTGGGTTTAAGAATAGGCGAAAATGGACCTTCTTATCTTGCGCAAGGTTTTATTGTAGGTTATGTGACTAAAATTTTACTTTTAGACAAATCAGTTGCCACTACAGCGGTAATGATAGCTTCATTGGTAGGATTTTTAGTTATTCCTTTGGCAGGTTATTTAAGTGATAGATTTGGAAGACGTATTACTTATAGAATGTTTTGTTTACTTTTGATGATTTATGCTTTTCCTGCTTTTATGCTTTTAGATAGTAAAAATGAAATTATTGTGATTTTAACTATTATTGTAGGTATGTCTTTAGCATCTTTAGGGATTTTTGGTGTACAAGCGGCTTGGGGTGTAGAACTTTTTGGGGTAAAAAACCGTTATACAAAAATGGCTTTTGCTAAGGAGCTAGGTTCTATTCTTTCAGGAGGAACAGCGCCTATGGTGGCTTCTGCTTTGCTTGCGTATTATGGCACTTGGTGGCCTATCGCAACGTATTTTGTATTAACTGCAGGTATAGGTTTTGTGACTACATTTTTTGCGCCAGAAACTAGAGGCAGGGATTTAAATAAAATAGAAGATGCGATATGAGACTTATCTTAGACACGGATATAGGCAATGCTATTGCAGGAGCAAATACCGATGATGGTTTAGCGCTTGCTTTGATTTTGGCATCTAAAGAAATCAAACTTGAAATGCTAAGCACAGTTTGCGGTAATGTTCCAAGCCTTGTTGCCTATAGCGTGGCTAAGGATTTATTTAAACGTTTAAATTTAAATATCCCCGTTTATTTAGGAGCGAATGAAGCCTTAAAAGAACCAAGTAAAGCTTGGCGTCAAAGACTTGATGAAAGTGTAAAAAATTTTAAACTCGAATATCTTTGGGAAAATACAAAAAGTCCTGAAATTTTAGAAAATATAAATCCTGATGCGATTTTTAAAATGGGTGAGTTGGTGGGTAAAAATCCTAAAGAAATTTCTATTTGTGCGATAGGACCTTTGACAAATATCGCTATGGCTATGAAAATTTTTAAAGATTTTGATATAAATCTTAAAGAGCTTTTTATTATGGGCGGTAGTTTTGATATGCCTTATTACACTAAAGATACAAATTTTGGTTTCGATCCTGAGGCGGCTAGTATAGTGTTAAATTCAAGAGCTAAAATTACACTCGTACCTTATAATGCAACCATGCAGACTTTATTGACTCATGAGGATTTAAAAGAGTTGCAAGCTAAGAATATTTTATGCGATTTTATCGTTGAAACTTTAGGTGTTTGGATTGATTATGCCTCTAAAACACGTGGTACAAAGGGAACTTGGATACATGACGCTTTAACGATAGCTTACGCATTAGATTCTAGTATTGCAGATTTTGATGAGTGTTATGCTGATGTTATTTGCGATAGTTCTTTGGCAAGAGGTATGAGTTGGCGTTGTTTTAAAGAACCAAAAATGAGTATGGGGGTGGATTTAAGCACTAAAAATTGTGTTAAAATTTTAAAAAATGTTAATAATGCAAAGCTTTTAGAGTTGATAAAAATGAGGCTTTTAAAAGGAGTTTGCTATGAAAATTATGAAAGCATAACGACTTAATTTTCCAAGTAAGATAAAAAATATAGTTTTTAAAAAAGAATATTTTGCAAAACCAAGTCCCAAGGCAAAAAGATCTCCTACTAAAGGCAAAAAAGTAAAAAAAGCAAATATACTTCCAAATTTAGCAAAATTAGCATTGAAATTTTCTAATTTTTTCAAGGATTTGCTAAAGTATTTTTCTAAAATTTTTTCTTTTCCAAAATACGCTAAAGCATAAGTACTTAAACTTCCTAAGGTATTACCCAAAGTGGCTACGATAAGTACCAAATTTGGATTAAAATCAAGTTTTATAAAGCCTAAAACAAAGGCTTCACTTGCTAAGGGTAATAGTGTGCTTGAAAGAAAACACACTATAAAAAGTCCCAAATAGCTAATATCATTATATAAAAAATCAAACATAAAATTATGATTTTTGTGTATTTTTAAGCTCTAAGTCTAGATAATATCCTGTGTAAGAACGGTTTTTTTTGTGTTCTTTGGCGACTTTTTCCACGCTTCCTGTGCTTATAACCTTGCCTCCTTTAACTCCGCCTTCAGGCCCCATATCGATAATATAATCAGCATTTTTAATCACATCTAAATTATGTTCTATTACAAAAACCGAATTTTTAAGATCAACCAAATGTTGTAAAACTAAGATGAGTTTATTAACATCTTCAAAATGCAGTCCTGTTGTAGGTTCATCAAGTATATAAAGAGTTTTTCCTGTATCACTACGGCTTAGTTCTTTAGCAAGTTTGATTCTTTGCGCTTCACCTCCACTTAAGGTGGTGGCATTTTGTCCTAGAGTTAGATAATCTAAACCCACTTTTACTAGAGTGTCTAATTTTTGTTTGATTTTAGGAACGGCTGTAAAAAATTCACTCGCTTCTAAAACACTCATATTTAAAATTTCACTGATATTTTTACCCTTATATTTGATTTCTAGCGTGGCATCATTGTAGCGTTTGCCCCTGCAAGTATCACAAACTACCATAACATCAGGTAAAAAATGCATTTCTATTTTGATTTCTCCATCTCCGCTACATTTTTCACATCTTCCACCTTTGACATTAAAAGAAAAGCGTCCTGCTTTATAACCACGCATTTTGGCTTCTTTAGTGGCAGCAAAAAGATTTCTGATTTCATCCATAGCGCCTGTATAGGTGGCAGGATTTGATCGTGGTGTGCGTCCAATTGGGCTTTGATCAAGATAAATGACTTTATCAAGTTTTTCAAGTCCTTCTATTTGCACTCCACCAAGTTTTTTAACTTTTTTCGCACGGTTTAATTCCTCTTGTGCAAAAGGAAGTAGGGTTTGAAGTATCAAAGAGCTTTTTCCAGAACCTGAAACTCCTGTTATAGCGACTAAATTTTGCAAAGGAAATTTTACGCTTAAATCTTGGATATTGTTAATATTTACATTTTTAAGCTCTAGCCATTCTTTTTGCTCTCTATTTTGAAGTTGTGAAATTTGTTTTTTACCATTCATATAAAGTGCAGTTTCGCTTTTGCTTTTTAAAAGTTCTTTATAAGTTCCACTAAATACAACCTCACCTCCAAATTTTCCTGCTTTTGGACCAATATCTACAATAAAATCTGCTTCTTCTATGGTCATTTTATCATGCTCTACGACAATTAGGGTATTGCCCTTTTGTTGTAAATTTCTTAAAGTTTTAATCAGTTTTGCAGTATCTCTTTCATGAAGTCCTATGCTAGGCTCATCTAAGACATACATCACTCCGCTTAAACCACTGCCAATTTGTGAAGCTATGCGGATTCTTTGTGCTTCACCCCCACTAATCGTTCTTGCATCGCGCCCTAAAGAAAGATAACCTAGCCCCACATCATACAAGAAAAACAATCTTTCGTTGATTTCTTTTAGGATAGGTTTAGAAATAATTTTTTGTTGCTCGCTTAAATAAGAAAAATTTTTCTCATCTGCAAAAAAGGCCGTGCTATCTTCTATGCTCATATCTAAAATTTCACCCAAGCCTTTTTTGGCTACTTTCACGGCTAAACTTTCGGGTTTTAAACGATGCCCACCGCAGTCTTTGCAAATTTTTTCACTCATATATTCGGCTAAATCTTTTTCATCTTTTAGCATTTCATAAGCCATTTTAACCACGCCTTCAAAAGTGCGTTTTAGACGATTTCTTTTCCAAAGAAATTCTATAGTTTTGGCATTACCATACAATACAAGACGTTTTTGTTCTTCGCTTAATTGCATAAAAGGTATTTTGATAGGAATTTCATTTTGTTCGCAAAAGGCGATTAGGAATTTATAATAATAACTTTTATTAAAACCATACATGATTTTAACAGCACCGTTTTCGAGACTTAAATTTTCATCGATGATTTTTTTCATATCTAAAGTATAACGAATTCCAAGTCCATCGCAAGCTTCACATGCTCCTTTTGGAGAATTAAA
Organism: Campylobacter sp. BCW_4323; assembly: GCF_001763115.1. Classification (NCBI taxonomy): domain Bacteria; kingdom Pseudomonadati; phylum Campylobacterota; class Epsilonproteobacteria; order Campylobacterales; family Campylobacteraceae; genus Campylobacter; species Campylobacter sp. BCW_4323. The sequence goes on from NZ_MJYC01000039.1 coordinate 66,797, forward strand.
AGAAAAGCTTAAAGGCTCGAGTGGAACAAAAGAAATTTTACAATCAAAACAAGCGCAGTGTTCGCTAAAATGATAGTGTTTATTAAGGTTTATTTCCTCATGATTTAAAACTTCTATTTCTATTTCTCCAAAGCTTTCTTGTAAGCCTTTTTCTATATCGCTTGCAAGACGAGAAAGTAAATCTTCTTGAATTTCAAGCCTATCTATGATAAGTTTAATGGTGTGTTTTTTGGTTTTAGCCAGTTCAATTTCTTCATCAAGCCTTACTAAAACTCCATCAATTTGAGCTCTTACATAGCCTTTGTTGCGTAAATTTTCAAGTAAATCTGAATAAGTTCCTTTTTTTTCTCGTATGAGTGGAGCGTAGATAATGATTTTTGCACCTTTTGGAAATTTTAAAATTTCACTGACTATATCACTTACGCTCATAGATGAGATTTTTTGTCCACATTGATGACAATGTTGAATGCCAACTCTTGCATATAAAAGTCTTAGATAATCATAAATTTCAGTGATGGTTCCTACAGTAGAGCGTGGATTTTTAGAAGTAGTTTTTTGATCTATAGCAATGGCTGGAGTTAAACCTTCGATTTTATCGACATCAGGTTTGCCTACCTTATCTAAAAATTGTCTGGCATAAGCACTTAAACTTTCTATATAACGGCGTTGTCCTTCAGCATAAAGAGTGCCAAAAGCAAGGGTTGATTTTCCACTTCCACTCAGTCCTGTAAAAACAATGAGTTTGTTTTTGGGAATTTCAAGGTGGATATTTTTTAGGTTATTTTCTCTTGCACCAATGATTTTGATGGTATCGTTCATAGTCTTTCCTAAACATTAAAATAAATTTAAGATTTTAGCATAATAATATTAAAAGAACTTGGATAAATCCAAGTTAAAAATTTATAAGATTTAGCTTATTAAGCAAAGAGTGGGTGGTTCCAAGTATTGATAAGGCATATACGCAAAGTAAAATTTTTCTATGAGCTGAAATATGCATTTTTTCTATGATTTTAATTCCTATAAAAACTCCAACCATAGAAGCTATACCTACTAGTATTCCTTTATGAATAACTTCAGAGTCTATAACTCCAGAATTTGAAAAAGATATAATACCAGAGACTGAAGCAAAAATAACAAAAAACAAGGATAAGGAAACAACTTTTTTACTATCATAGCCTAAAAAATAAGCTAAAATTGGAGCAATTAAAAGTCCACCACCAATTCCCAAAGAAATAGCAAAAATACCAGTAAAAGCTCCAGCAATAAATAAAATGATATTCTTTACCCAAACGCTTCTTTGAATTTGCATAATGTTTTCTTTAATTCCAAAAGCATATTTGATAAAAAATATACAACTTACCGCCAAAAATACGCTAGTAAGAGCTACATCGCTTAAAGCTTTTAAAAGCATTCCGCTAAAGCTTGCCCCTATGAGCCCTCCAAAACCTATCATAACACCATCTTTAAGATTTAGATTTTTTTTCTTATAATTAATATAAGAGCCAAAAACTGCTGCAAAAATCATTTGCAATACTGAAATTCCGATAGCATGGTGAGCGCTTGCTCCAAGTGCGAACATAGAAGGAACGATAATCATACCTCCACCAATGCCAAAAAGTCCAGAAGCAATACCTGAAATGATTCCTATGATTAGATAAGGTAAATCTGTGATTTCCATAGCTTTTCCTAAAAAATATTAAATATTTCAAATACGGAATAATTTTATCTTATTAAGCTAAGTATTATCTTAGTTTTTTAAAACAATAGAATATTTTTTTGGTAACTTTAAGCATCGTAAAAATGTTTCAAAATATTATAAAATATAAAGATTTTATAATATTTATTTTAAATTTAAAGCAAAATTTATATTTATTGATTAAAATTAACTTAGACTTTAAAAATTTTCATAAAAGTCTTAATTTTTGAAATATTTTATAAGAAAGGTAAAAGATGAGTGAAAATGATTTTTTTGGTAATTCTTTGATTTTAAAACTTACACACACTCTTCGCTCTTGGCGTTTCTAAACTTCTTTTTATCTAAATTTTTTCTTTAGTATTATTTTTATTTATTTTATTTTTTTAAAAAAAGGCCTATTATGTTTGTTAAAAATGTAAATTTTTATTACAGACAAATCCTTGAAAAATTTGAAAATTCTTATTTTGCAGAGGATTTGACTAAGGTAATTGTAGGGATTGATTGTGATTATTTAGATGCTAATGAATTATCATTTAGCGAGTTTAAGGCAAAATATTATGAAGCTTTAAGTAAGAATAAAATTTGCGACTTTGCTGGATTTTTTGGAGTTTTTAGTGCGAATTTTGTATCTTTGTTTGAGAAAATTCCACTTTCTTCTAAGAAAAATTATGATTTTCCTTTATTTTTATTTGCCAATGCTAAAGCTTATTTGATTTATGAGAAAAATAGTAAGATGTTTTTTAAATTTGGCGCTTCAAAATATTTTGAATATTTAAAAGATGATATTGAACCAATTAAAAAGAAACAAAAAAATGCTTTTGAAATTTTAAATTCTTTAGAAGATGAAAAAAATGATTTTTTAAAAATGTGTGAAAAAGCTAAAGAATATCTTTTAAGTGGAGATATTTTTCAAGTGGTCTTAAGTAAGCAACTTTGTATCAAGCATCAAGTAAATGCTTTTGATTATTATGAGAGTTTAAGTGCTTTAAATCCAAGCGCTTATATGTATTATTTTCCAAGTAAATATGGTGTTGTTTTGGGTTCTTCTCCAGAGTTTTTATTGAAAATTAAAAAAAGAGAGATTTATTTAGCCCCTATTGCTGGAACTAGAAATTTGGAAAATAACTGTGATCTTTTAGCTTTAGAAAAAGATCTTTTAAGTGATGAAAAAGAACTTAGTGAACATAAGATGCTTGTAGATTTAGCAAGAAATGATGCTTCTAAATTTGGCGCTCAAACAAGAGTGGAAAATCTTTTTTCTATTATTAAAAATAAATTTGTAATGCACATAGTGAGTGAAGTGTATGCCAATATGAAAGAAGATGCGAGTATTTTCGATGTGATTGAAGCAGTTTTTCCAGCGGGAACTTTAAGCGGAGCTCCTAAAATAAGAGCTTTAGAGATCATTAGTGAGCTTGAAGATTGCGATCGTGGAATTTATGGTGGTGCGGTAGGATTTTTAAATTTTAACGAAGACATAACTTTAGCGATTTTAATTCGTTGCGCTTTTTTTACTCAAGATAAGGCTTATTTGGCAAGTGGGGCGGGTATTGTTTTGCAAAGTGAGAGTCAAAAAGAATATGCAGAAATTTGTGCTAAACGCAAGGCGCTTTTGGTAGCTTTTGAAAATTTAAAAAAGGAAAATCAATGATACTTTTAATTGATAATTATGATTCTTTTGTTTTTAATGTCAAAAGCATGTTAGAGCAACTCAGCAATGATGAAATTTTAGTAAGAAGAAATGATGAAATTTCTCTGAGTGAAATTAAAAATTTAAATCCTACTCATATTATTTTAAGTCCTGGTCCAAAGCATCCAAGTCAAAGTGGGATTTGTCTTGAAATTTTTAAAGCAAGGCTTAATATCCCTGTTTTGGGCATTTGTTTAGGACATCAAGCTTTAGCTTTAGCTTTTGATTCTTTAGTGGTTAAGATGCAAGAGCCTATGCATGCAAAAAATTCTTTGATAAAACAATGCAAGGAAAATGAATTATTTTCTAATTTGCCTTCAAATTTTAGCGTGATGCGTTATCATTCTTTAGAGGTTAAACAGCTTAGTGATGAGCTTGAAATTTTAGCCCTTGATGAAAAGGGTGTGATTATGGCTTTGGGACATAAAAATTTACCTTATTATGGTGTGCAATTTCATCCTGAAAGCTATTTTAGTGAATATGGCTTACAGCTTTTTTCTAATTTTTTAAAACAAGATATAAAAAAATCACAAAAACAAGAAAATCCTTTAAGTTTTTATTTGCAAAAAATGAGTGAAAATCATTTTTTACAAAGCGATGATTTTGAGCAAATTTGTAAGATTATTATGTCTAAAGATTATGAAATTTTGCAAGTGGTGGCTTTGTTGATTTTAATCACGGAAAAGTCTTTAAACGAAAAATCTTTAAGTGCTTTTGTAAGACAAATTTTAAGATATTCTCAAACTTTTAGTGATGAGAGTGAGATGATTGATATTTGTGGAACGGGTGGAGATGGTTTTAAAAGTATCAATGTTTCTACGACTAGTGCTTTTATTTTAGCAGCTTTAGGAGTAAAAGTAGCCAAACACGGAAATCGTGCCATTTCAAGTTATAGTGGAAGTACAGATGTGTTAGAAGCTTTAAATATACCTACTCCAAATACTTTAGAATTAGCTTTAAAACAACTAAACAATCAAGGGCTTAGTTTTTTACATGCTCCATTTTTCCATCCTTTAGTAGGAGAACTTAAAGAGATTAGATCAAGGCTTGGAGTAAGAACGGTTTTTAATGTTTTAGGTCCTTTATTGCACCCTAATTTAAAGTTAAAATATCAACTTATGGGAAATTATCACGCACCTGTGCATAGGCTTTTGATAGAGGTTTTAAAAAATTTAGGACGCAAAAAAGCTTTAGTGGTAAGAGGAAATGATGGTATGGATGAGCTTAGTATTTGCGATGAAAGTAAAATTTATGAGCTTTGTGAAGGAGAAATTTTAGAGTATTCTATCTGTCCTGAACAATTTGGTTTTAAAAGAGCTTTTCATAGTGAAATCATAGGGTCTAGTGCATATGAAAACGCTAAGGATTTAAAAGATATTTTAAGTGGTAAAATGCAAGGGGCAAAATTTGATTTAGTAGTTTTAAATGCTATGTTTGCACTTTATACAGCCAATAAAGCAAGTTCGCCTTTAGTGGCTAAAGATATGATTTTAGAAGCCATTTATTCAGGTAAAGTTATAGGGTATTTTAAGGAGTATCAAGCTTATGCTAAAGCTTAAAATTTGTGGCATTAAAGATGAAAAAAATGCTAAAGATTTAGCTTTTTTAAATATTGATTTTTTTGGACTTATTTTTGCTAAAAGTCCAAGAAGAGTGAGTTTAAATCAAGCAAGAAATTTAAGTGCAATTTTTCATGAGAAAGATAAAAAAGTTGTTGGTGTTTTTGTAGATGAAAATTTGGAACAAATTTTAAGATGTATTAAAGAAGTTAAGCTTGATGGGATGCAAATTTATCGCACTATTACCAAAGAAGAATTTAAAATTTTAAAGGTGCAAAATGTTTTTGTTTGGCAGGTGATAAGTGTGGAAAATAGTTTAGATTTAAAAAGTGAAATTTTTGCTGATTTAGTGCTTTTTGATGCTAAGGGAATTTTAAAGGGCGGTAATGGAATAAGTTTTAATTGGACTTTATTAAGTTCTTATACTAAAGATTTTGCATTAGCTGGAGGCATAGGTTTGGATAATATTCATAAGGCTGTAAAAACAGGAGCTAAAATTTTAGATCTTAATTCAAAACTTGAAGATGAAAAAGGCTTAAAAGATATCAACAAAATAAAACAAATTTTAAAGGAGCTGAAAAAATGAAAAAAGCGTATTGTGGGGATTTTGGTGGGCAGTTTTTGCCTGAAAGTGCAATGTTTGCTTTAAATGAGCTAGAAAGTGCTTTTTTGAAATTTTCTAAAGATAAACTCTTTAAAAAAGAATTAAACGATCTTTTAAAAACTTATGTGGGGCGTCCTACTCCGCTTTATTTTGCTAGAAATTTAAGCAAAAAATATCAGCATGAAATTTATTTAAAACGCGAGGATTTAAATCATACTGGAGCACATAAAATCAATAATGCCATCGCTCAAGCCCTTTTAGCAAAAAAAATGGGAAAGAAAAAAATCATAGCAGAAACAGGAGCAGGTCAACACGGGCTTGCAACAGCCACTGCAGCAGCACTTTTAGGACTTGAATGTGAAATTTATATGGGGGTAACCGATGTGCAAAGACAGGCTTTAAATGTTTATAAAATGGAGCTTTTGGGTGCTAAAATTCATGCAGTACAAAGTGGGCTTAAAACTCTAAAAGAAGCTACTACTGCAGCTATTCAAGCTTGGGTTGGAGATATTAAAAATATTTTTTATGTGGTTGGAAGTGCGGTAGGTCCTTATCCTTATCCTAAAATGGTAACCCATTTTCAAAGCATTATAGGAAAAGAATGCAAAATGCAACTTCAAAAACTCAATAAAAAAGTAGATTATATTATCGCAGCTGTTGGGGGTGGAAGCAATGCAGCTGGGATTTTTTATGATTTTATCAAAGATGAAAATGTTAAACTTATAGGTATTGAAGCAGGGGGGCTTGGCATTGATACGCCTTATCATGCAGCGACTTTAAATAAGGGAAAAACAGGCATTATTCACGGTATGAAAACCAAGGTTTTACAAGATGATTTAGGCAATATCTTGCCTGTACATAGTGTTTCTGCAGGGCTTGATTATCCAGGAATTGGGCCTTTGCATGCTTTTTTATTTGAAAGTAAAAGAGCGCAATATCATGCTATAAGTGATGAAGAATGTATGCAAGCTTTAAAATTACTTTGCAAAGAAGAAGGTATTATTGCAGCGATTGAAAGTTCGCATGCTTTAGCGTTTTTAGAAAAACTTTGTCCAACTTTAAAAAAGAAAAGCGTGATAGTAGTAAATCTTTCAGGCAGGGGAGATAAAGATATGCAAATGATTAGAGATTATAAAAAAGGGGTGATTTATGGTTGATTTTAGAAAATTTTATAAAGAAAATGCAAATGTGGCTTATACGGTTTTAGGTTATCCAAATCTTCAAACAAGTGAAGCTTTTTTGCAAAGATTAGATCAAAGCCCTATTGATATTTTAGAACTTGGTGTTGCTTATAGTGATCCTATTGCCGATGGTGAGATTATTGCAGATGCGGCAAAAATAGCTCTTAATCAAGGCGTGGATATTCATAGTGTTTTTGAGCTTTTAGCTAGGATAAAAACTAAAAAAGCTTTGGTTTTTATGGTTTATTATAATTTAATTTTTTCTTATGGCTTGGAAAAATTTGTGAAAAAAGCAAAATCTTTAGGGATTTGTGCTTTGATTGTGCCTGAATTGAGTTTTGAAGAAAGTGATGATTTAATTAAAGAGTGTGAAAGATATAATATAGCTTTAATCACACTTGTAAGCGTTACAACGTCTAAAGAAAGGGTTAAAAAATTAGTAAAACATGCTAAAGGTTTTATTTATTTATTAGCAAGCATAGGTATTACAGGTACGAAAAGTGTCGAAGAAGCAATCTTGCAAGATAAAGTAAAAGAAATCAGATTTTTTACAAATTTGCCTATTTTTGTAGGTTTTGGCATTCAAAATAATCAAGATGTAAAAAGAATGAGAAAAGTTGCTGATGGAGTGATTGTGGGAACTAGCATAGTAAAGTGTTTTAAACAAGGAAATTTGGATATAATAATGAAAGATATTGAAGAAATTTTCAAAAAATAAAATTTTAAAACATATTTTTATTTTATATTTACTATAATTTTAAATTAAGTTTTTTATAAAGGTGGTAGCTATGTTAAAAATTCTTGAGTATTCCATCACTCATTTTTGCGAGCATATCTTAAGACTTCGCATTGAAGCAGCTCAAGATATAAGCGGTGAACTTTATGGAGCGAGTATTCCTATCATGGGCAAAAGCGAAGGAGAATGTAATTTTTATTTATTTTTTCCAAAAGAATTTTTAAAAAAAATTGCAGAAATTTTAATTAATGATGAAAAATTTAAAGAAGATGACTGGTGCGATTTAACTAAAGAATGCACCAATCAGATTATAGGTTATGCTAAAAATTTGTTAAATGATGCCAAGGGTGATGACGAGTATAAACTCGGAATTCCGGAATATTTAGGAAAAGTTGATTTTTCTGAAATAGTTCTAGATGAAGCTTTAACTTATAAATTTGAAAATTGTTATTTTAGAATAGGATATTGCAAATAATGAGCGATGATATAGAGTTTAATATTCATCATGGGCTTTTACAATCTTATGAAGATATCTTAGATATTACAGTAGATTTTGTAAGCGAGCTTGGAACTACAAATATGAGTGTAGCGGAGCTTTTAAAACTTGAAGTAGGCTCGGTTATTGATCTTGAAAAGCCTGCTGGAGAAAGCGTTGAGCTTTATATCAATAAAAGAATTTTTGGCAAAGGCGAGGTTATGGTTTATGAAAAAAATCTCGCTATAAGAATTAATGAAATTTTGGATTCTAAGACTGTGCTTCAATACTTTAAAAAAGAAATTTAAATGAGATTGCTAGTATTATTTTTTTTAATTTTACCTTTATATAGTGTTGAGTTGATTGGTTATAATATCTACGATAGAAATGACCGAGTAGATTTAATGCTTTCTTTTGATAATACTTATAATGGCAAGATTTCTCAAAAAAAAGAAAAAAATTTAACTCTTTTAACTTTTAGTGATTTAACGTATTCTAAAGATGAATTAAAAGAACTTAACTCTCAACTTGTAGATAAAATTAGTATTAGTTCTAAAAATAATAATACCTATATTATGCTACAAAATAAACAAAATATTAATTTAGAACTTAGCTCTATCAATGATAAATTTGGAGTAAGAATACGAGCTATAGAGCAAGGGAAAGCAAATATCGAATCTGTACCTACAACTACTGCGAATAATTCTCAAGAATTAATGCCTAAACCAAAAAGTACAAGTTTAGAAGGGTATGATTATACAAATTATATCTTGGTAATGCTGATTTTAGTTATTTTGTTAATAGTGCTTTGGTGGTTTAAAAAGACTATGGTTTATAAAAATAACAATGTTTCTAGAGATTTTACTATGATTTTCCAAAGATTTTTAGATAAAAATAATCAACTTGTTGTTTTTGATCACGCTAATAAACGTTATACAATGATAATAGGTAATTCCAATGTGCTTTTAGAAAGTGTTGAAATTCCAGAGGAACAAATAATAAAACATACAGAAAAAACAGAGAAAAATTTTGATTCTTTTTTTGAAGAGAATAAAAAAAGAATTCAAAATCTTATAGAGCAGCGTCAAAAAGGTAAAAAATCTTAAATTTTTTGATTGATTGCTAATGCTATGGTAGCTGGTTTTGCAATTTTTTTGAGCTCATCTTTGGGTAAATTAAGAATTTTGTTTTCTTGATATATATAAAGAGTATTGTTTGCAAAAGCAAAATCAATCTTATTTTCATTTGTGCTTAAAGTTTTAGCTAGGCACAAAATAAAATTAAGCCATGAAATGGTATGAATATTGGGTAAAAGTTGTTTATAGGGTTCAAGATTATAAGGATTAACTTTTTTTCCATTAAGCTTAATAATGCTAGCAATTAAAGCTTTTTCTTTATGTGAAAATCCATAATTTAATCCACCTAGTACAAAATGAGCAGAGTGTTCATTAGCAAAATAGAAATTTAAATATTCTCCAATATGGCATAATTTAGCAGCATTTAGTAAAGTATGCTTATAGTTATCATTAAGTTTATGAAGATTTTTAAGGGTTGTAAAAATTTGCAGAGCAAAATGTGGAGTTTTATTTTTTTGTTTTGATTGTAAAAATTTATCTTGTAAACATTTTAAACTGGGATTGAAATTTGGTGGAAAAGTGATTTTAGGACGAAGCAAATCTTGTAAATAAACTCCTTCTCTGATTCCAACCCCACTCGTGATAACTTGTTTGGCTTTTATTTTTTCCGCAATCTTTAAAAAAATAAATATACCCTCTTTAATGGTATCAAAACGATCCTTTTTTATGCCAAAATTGATTAAAGAGTCTAAGTTTGAATTAAAAATTTTTAAAATATGTCCTTTTTCTTCATCTAGCATATAGCGAAAATCATGTAAATTTTTCAGTGGATAGGAATTTTTTTGCATAATGGAATTAGATATTGCTCTTAAGCTTCCACCTATTGCAATAAGGTTTTGATTGCAAAATTCTTTAGGAATTTGTTCTAAAATTGGTTTTATAAATTCTTCTAAAGAATCCATTTTTCCAGTATCATAGAACAATTCTTTTAGCCTAACAGTGCCAATATCAAGAGATATGCAAGAAATAATTCTATTATTTTTTATTAAACACAATTCACTAGAACCACCACCTATGTCTAAAGTGGTTCCATCCTTAAAAGGACTTAATAAATTTAAAGCCGCAAGACCACCTAAGTAACTTTCGCTTTTTCCATCTATACAGCGTATATTTAAAGACAGATTATCTTTGATTCTTTTAATGAAATTTTTTGAATTTGGGGCATCTCTTAAGGCTGATGTGCCTACTATAAATATTTTTTTGCACTTATGCTTTAAAGCACATTGTTTGAAAAAAGCTAAGGCATCTTCGGCTCTTTGCATGGCTTCTTCTTGGAGAATTTTGCCATTATTATAAGCATTTTCTCCAAGTCTTACTTTGCGTTTGTATTCGCAAGTTGTATAAAAACCATATCTAGAAGTTTTTTCAAAAATCACCATTCTAATGGAGTTTGAGCCAAGATCAACAACGGCTGTTTTTTTTGCCATTAAAATTCTCTATCTCTATGTTTGAGTTTTAATTCTTCTATAGTTTCTACATTATCAGGATCAGGAATGATACATTCATATGGGCAAGCAACAATACAGGCAGGCTCTGAAAAATCATTAACGCACTCTGAACAAAGATCAGGGTCTATTACATAAATTGGACTATTTTCATAAATAGCTTCATCAGGACATTCTTCTCTGCAAGCATCACAACATACGCAGTCTTTTGTAATTAAAAGAGACATCATAACCTTTCAAAAATTTAAAAAATAATTTTAGTTTATACAATAACCAAACTTAAATAAAATATAAAAATAGAAATAAAGATAAATTTTTTGCACCGAAGGTGCAAAATTGTTAAGATTTTTTAGGGAAGCAGAAACGGTATCCTCTACGACGAACTGTTTCTATAGTAGATATGTTTAACGGTTTATCCATTTTTTGACGAATTTGATTGATAGCTACTTCGATAACATTTGGAGTTACTAGCTCAGGTTCTTCCCAGATGGCATCTAAAAGTTGTTCTTTGGATACAATTTGATCTGAATGTCTTGCTAAGTGCGTTAAAACTTCAAAAGGTTTTCCTTTAAGTTCTATATCTTGACCTTTATAAGTAATTTTTTCCTCATCTGGATCAATAACTAAGTCTTCAATTTTAATAACATTGGTTCCGCCAAGTCTTAGTCTTGCTTCAATTCTTGCGAGTAGAATATCAAAATCTAAAGGTTTTTTAACAAAATCATCAGCTCCAGCTTTCAAAGCTTTGATTTCTGTTTCTTTGTCTGTTTTTGAAGACATAATCATAACTGAAGTTCTTGGAGATTTATGTTTGATGGTATTAACAAGTTCTGCTCCATCTCCATCAGGTAAAGTCCAGTTTGCTAAAACTAAATCATAATGTCTAATGCCGATAAAGTATTCTCCATCTTTAAAATTTTCAGAAGAATCGGTTTGATAACCAAATTCATTAAGATTGTCTATAATTGTTTTATTTAGGCTAATCTCATCTTCTATAACTAAAATTCTCATTTGTTCTATCCTTATTAAGAAAAATTTAAAGAATTATATCATAGCTTAAGTAAATGTTTAGATATCTTTAAAAAAAAATTAATATTTTTTTTTCAATTTAACCCCAACTGTAGCATTTTTTATTATATGGGGTTTGAAAATTTTTATGTTAAGATTGGTTAAATTAGGAAAATCTTTTTTTAAATTTAAGCTTACAAAGTCTAAAGACTCTTCAAGGGTGTAAAATTCTTCTTTTTTATACCATTTTTTAATTTTGGTAATTACCTCTGCATAATTTAAAAATTCATTTGCTTTAGCTTTAAGCTTGATAATAATTTTTTGTTTTTTCCTTCTTTCGAAATCTAATATACCAATGATACACTTAAAGTGAAATTTTATTTTTATATGACTTTGCATTCTTCTTTAAAAATCAATCTTTTAATATTAGGTAGATGTTTATATACTATAATAAAAGCGATAATGAAAACGGGTGCATGTGTATGAATTTCTAAGTCATAATTAAATATAAAAGAACTTGCAACAAAAGCAAGTAACGCTGCTAAAGAAGCTAGCGAAGATATTTTGAAAATTTTTCCAATAACTACCCACACAATAAATGCTGTAAGCACTTCCAATGGAAGCAAAACTATCATAGCACCTGCTCCTGTTGCTATGCCTTTCCCTCCTTCAAATAACAAGTAAATTGAAAAACAGTGTCCAAAAATAGCCAAAACTGCCACGCTCCAAAGCAAAGCTTGATCATAATGAAGAAATTTCAAGATTAGTAAAGGAATAGCTGCTTTTGCAAAATCTAAAATTATTGTAGCAATGGCAAGTTTTTTTGCTAGTTTGGGATTTTTTTCTTTTACTACTCTTAAAACATTGGTTGCCCCTATACTTTTTGAACCTTCTTTTTTGATATCAGTTTTAGCAAAAAATTTAGCTAGGATTAGCCCAAAAGGGATTGAACCTAAAAGATATATAAAAGCGTAAATTATTAAATTTTCCATAATATCCTTTTCAAATCATCTTAAAATTTTAAGATTTATAACTAAAAATTATATCTTATGAAAATAAATAAACAAAAAATAATTTTTAAGATAAAAATAGTATTAATTAATTATAAACATTTTTTAATAATATTTATCTTTATTTAAGCTCTAAATGATTATTATTTTATTTTAATTTATTTTTAATAGGAGTTTGTAAATGAAAGTAAAATCATTACTAATCGCATCCTTAGTTGCTTTTTCAAGTTTAAATGCTGCAAGTCTTATAGATGAAGCTAAAAATTCAGGTCTTGTTGCTTTACCAAAAGATCAAAAAGGCGTTGATGAAATTTTAAAACAAAATGGAGTAAAGGCTAGTGAATTTACTCTTGAAAAAGCAGAGCTTGGTAAAAAGCTTTATTTTGAACCACGCCTTTCAAAAAGTGGTATCATTTCTTCTTGTAATACCTGTCATAATGTAGGACTTGGTGGAACAGATGGAATTAGTACTGCAATAGGTCATAAATGGACAGCAAATCCCCATCATTTAAATTCACCAACAGTTTATAATGCGGTTTTAAATAATACTCAATTTTGGGATGGTCGTGCAGGAACATTAGCCGATCAAGCTAAAGGTCCAATCCAAGCTGATCCTGAAATGGCAACTCCTGCTAAACTTGCAGTAGAAAAAATTTCATCTTTGCCTGAATATGTGAGTGAGTTTAAAAAAATCTATGGTAAAAGCGGTGTAAATTTTGACAATATTGCTGATGCAATCGCAAATTTTGAAAGAACTTTAATCACTCCATCTCGTTTTGATAAATTTTTAGAAGGCGATGAAAAAGCTTTAACAAAAGAAGAGCAACAAGGTTTAAAACTTTTTATAGATAAAGGTTGTGTAGCTTGTCATAATGGTGTGAATTTAGGTGGCAATATGCAAGCGTTTGAAGTTGCTGGTAAATATAAATTTGCAAATTTAGGTGATTTTAAAGGTGATGCAAATGGCATGGTAAAAACTCCAACTTTAAGAAATGTTGCTGAAACTGCTCCATATTTTCATAATGGCGCTATTTGGAATCTAAAAGATGCTATTAAGGAAATGGGTAGTGTGCAACTTGGCATTAAAATTTCTGATAAAGAAGCAAAAAGTATTGAAACTTTCTTAAAATCTTTAACAGGAACAAAACCAGCAATTGTTTATCCACAACTTCCTATTTCTACTGAAAAAACTCCTAAACCTGAACTATAAGGTTCCAAACAAGCTCTATTTTTAGAGCTTGTTTAAATTTCTTTATCTTAGCTTTGTTATAATTGTCTTTAAATTTTGCTAGAAAGGTTTGCAATGAAACTTTTTGGAACCGATGGAGTTCGTGGAAAAGCGGGTGAATTTTTAGATAGTTTTTTGGCTATGCGTTTAGCAATGGCTGCGGGTATTTATTTTAAAGATAAAAGTATTACTAATAATATCTTAGTAGGAAAAGATACAAGAAGAAGCGGCTATATGATAGAAAATGCTATTGTTTCAGGGCTTACTTCTATAGGATATAATGTTATACAAATTGGTCCTATGCCAACTCCTGCGATTGCATTCTTAACTGAAGATATGCGTTGTGATGCAGGGATTATGATTTCAGCTTCTCACAATCCTTATTATGATAATGGTATTAAATTTTTTGATGCTCATGGAAATAAACTCAGTGAAGATATAGAGAAAAGAATAGAAGAAATTTATTTTGATGATAAGCTTATACAAGCCTCTAAGGTGGATATGGAAAAAATTGGTCAAGCAAAAAGAATTGATGATGTTATAGGAAGGTATATTGTTTCTATTAAAAATTCTTTTCCAAAAGATCTTACTTTAAAGTCTTTGCGTGTGGTTTTAGATGTGGCTCATGGGGCAGCTTATAAGGTAGCACCTACTGTTTTTAAGGAATTAGGTGCTGAAGTTATAGTAATGAGCGATAAACCTAATGGACTTAATATCAATGAAAATTGTGGAGCTTTACATCCTGCAAATTTAGCTGCTGAGGTAAAGCGTTTGCGTGCAGATGTAGGCTTTGCTTTTGATGGTGATGCAGATCGTTTGGTGGTTGTAGATGAAAAAGGCGAAGTGGCTAATGGAGATAGTTTATTGGGCGTATTAGCACTTTATCTTAAAGAACAAGGTAAATTACAATCAAGTGTTGTGGCTACTATAATGAGTAATGGTGCTTTAAAAGAGTTTTTAAATAAACATGGCATAGAACTTGATACTTGTAATGTGGGCGATAAATATGTGCTTGAAAAATTAAAAGCTAATGGTGGAAATTTTGGCGGAGAGCAAAGCGGACATATTATTTTTAGCGATTATGCAAAAACTGGAGATGGTTTGATAGCTGCTTTGCAATTTAGCGCTTTAATGCTTTCTAAGAAAAAATCTGCAAGCTCTATTTTGGGTCAAGTCAAACCTTATCCTCAGCTTTTAACCAATCTTAAAATTGCAGAAAAAAAAGATTTAGATAAAATTAAAGGTTTAAAAGAATTAAAAAAAGATTTAGAAAATAAAAATATTAATACCTTATTTCGCTATTCTGGAACAGAAAATTTGATAAGACTTTTGCTAGAAGCTAAAGATATTAAGCTCTTAGAAAAAGAAATGAAAAATGTTGTGGAGTTTTTTAAGAAAGCTTTAAATGGCTAAAACTTTTAAATTTATTTTTTATTTTTGGGGTGCCTTTGTTTTGGTTTTTACTCTTGATCAATGGGTAAAATCCTTAACTTTAGCAGGACTTAGATGGCAGAGTGAATACTTAGATTTAACTTATGCTCTAAATACAGGCGTAGCTTTTTCAATGTTGAGTTTTTTAGAACATAATTTAAAATATTTACATCTTGTTTTAATTGGCGTGCTTTTTATTTATCTTTTTTGGCAAAAAACACTTTTAAAAACTCATAGTATAGCTTTTGGAATGATGCTTGGTGCTGGTGTTTCAAATTTATTGGATCGTTTTATACATGGAGGTGTAGTGGATATGTTTTTTTGGCATAAATGGTTTAATTTTGCTATTTTTAATGTTGCAGATGTCATGATAAATATAAGTGTGGCTTTGATTTTAATACAAGAAATATTTAAAAAAAGGAAAAAAGATGACAGAATGGATTAATGATTATTATTTTTGGATTAAATGGGTGCATTATTTGGCATTTGTTTCTTGGATGGCGGGTCTTTTTTATTTACCTCGTCTTTTTGTGTATCATGCTGAACATAAAGACAATAAAGGTTTTGTCGAGATTGTAAAAATTCAAGAAAGAAAACTTTATTTTTATATACAAACTCCTGCAATGATTGTGACTTTAATCACAGGAAGTTTAATGTTGCATGCTCATAAGGAAGTTTTAATGGTAGGTTCGGGTTTTATGCATGTTAAACTTACCTGTGTTACACTTTTGATTATTTTCCATATACATAATTATTATTGTTTAAAAGCTTTAGCAAATGATACTTCTGCTAAAAGTGGGAAATATTTTAGAATTTATAATGAATTTCCAACCATAATGTTTATTATTATCACTCTAATGATGGTTGTTCGTCCCTTTTAGTTTGCCTCCGCTTTAAATTCCATGCTAGCGGAGTTAAGCGGATCAATATTTTCTTTCATGATATCGATATAATCTTTATTTTTAAGACGCTTATCATCTCTAAATACTGCACGCACAAGATCCATTCCTGTGTAAAAATCTTTCATTAAAACCACAAAAAGATATTGACCAAATTCGGTTGCGATTAAAGCATTTTGATCTTTTATGATGGCACCGCTTGTTTTAAGCCCTAAAAGTTCTATGAAAAGTTCTTTTTCGAGATTGCAATTTAGAGTTTTATTAAATTTATCAATTTCTATTTTTCCTGAAAAAATTTCAGTTAAAAAGACATATTTAATAATCTCTTTTTTATCAAAACAAGCTTTGGCTATATTAGCATTTTGTTTTTCTTGTATAAATTTAGCATAATCATTTAGATTAAATGCATTAATTAAAAGCTCCCCATCTAAAAAGCTAAAAGCCCCACTGCCCACTCCTAGGTATTCATGATGAGAACTGACATATTCGTCATTAAGCTTGTTTTTTTCTAAAGAAAAACTCCAACCATTGTTTTGGGTATAGTCTTTAAAAAATTCGCGTATGATTTGATAATAAGTAAATTCATTATCTTTAATGCTCACTCCTAGACTTTTAGCGATATTATCTTTGGTAAGATTTGATTTCATTAAAGGATAGGTTGTGATTTGTTGCGGGGTTAAATTTTTAGCAATTTCTAAGTCATTTAAAAGTTGTTTTTCACTTTGTCCTGGAAGATTGAAAATAAGATCTATACTAAAAATAGGTAAAATTCCTAAAGCTTTTGAAATTTTTTCTTGAAGTTCTTTGGATGAACCAAATTTATTATATCTTGCCACTTTTTTTAAAGTTTCATCATCAAAACTTTGAATTCCGCAACTTAAACGATCAATTATACCTTTAAACATAGAAAGCTTATTTGGATCAATATGATTTGGATCACTTTCGCATGAAATTTCTTTTATATTAAATAATTTTTTACAAAGTTCTAAGGTTTTTAATAATTCCTCTTCGTTAATCAGTGTTGTACCACCACCCACATACATGGAAGTAAAATCAAAACCTTTATCTTTCATGATTTTAATTTCTTCTCTAAGATTTTGAAAATACACTTTGGCTAAATTTTCATCATAATAATATTTATGAAAGCTACAATAAGGACAAAAAGTATGGCAAAAAGGTACATGGGCATAAAGCATATAGCTTTTGTCTTGTTTTGGAATTTTTTCTTTGGGTTGTTTTAAAAGTTCGACATTGAAACCTTTTTGGAGGGATTTTTCCATCATAGTATGAGAGTATTTTAAAGCTAAATTTTGAAATAAATTCATAAGTGGCCTATATATTAAAATATTTAAGATATAACTTTATCAATTTTTAGCTAAAATAGGAGTAAATTTTTTATTTCTTAAATAAAAAATGGGATTAAGTTTTTAAATTATTTAAAAAGGATATAAAATGGATAAAGCCAAAATTGTTCAAAATTTAAATGTTTTGTTTAAACAAAGAGCAAAGTTTTACTCTTATTTTGATGAAAATATTGCCAAAATCAATAATACTGAAGTATTTGATTTTAAGAATGCTAAAAATTTAAATCCAGAAGAGGTATATAAGCAATTTTATCATTTTGATTATGCTATAAGAAAATTATTGCCTGCTATTTACAAGGCTTATGAAATTACAGATGCAGATTTAGACAAAGATTTTTAATTTATTTAGAGAATAGAATAAACTATTCTCTAAAAGACATATCTAAATTTTTTGATTCTTCTTTTATATTTTTACTCATATCTTCGCTTTGCTCAAATCCTCCACCAAATGCTTTGATTACATCTACTATGGAATTGGCATAAGAATATTTAGCATTATTAAAAGCAACCGCAGCATTAAGCCAATTTTGACGTGCCTCTAAATAATCTTGTAAAGACATTTCTCCTATATCATAGCGTTCTTTAGCAATTTCATAGATTCTTTTGTAAGATTGTTCGCTTGCTTGTGCATTATCGTATTGTAAGCGTATAGTTTTTCTAGCTACTAAAGCATAGCGAATTTCTCCAAAAGCAGCAATCAAAGTATTTTGATAATTTACAAAAGCTTCATCTTTACTAAGCTTGGCTAAATTTACATTTTGGTAAATTTCACCCCAATGAAAAATAGGCAGAGCAAAGTTTCCACCTATATTCCAAGTTTTAGAACCTCCTTTAACCAAGGTATCTAAATCTCCGCTTTCAAATCCCAATAATCCTGTTAAAGAAAGACTAGGCAAGAAAGCCGTGCGAGCAATTCCAACAAGATAATTTTGCTGAGTTAATTTTTCTAAAGAAGAGCTAATATCTGGACGTTGAAGCAAGATGGTACTTGAAATTCCAGTTGGAATGTCAAATTCTTTAAGATTAAAAACTTGATAGCTTTGATTTTTGTAAAGTATGTCATTTAAATCATTTGAAGTTAAAATTTTTAAAGCTTTAAGGTAATTTTCTTTATTTAATTTTGCTTCATTGCATTGCAAAGCCATACTTTCTAAGTTGGCTCTTGCTTGAGCAAGTTCATATTCACCTACAGCACCAACTTGAAATTTTTCATCATTGATCCTATAAATTTCTTTTGCAGATTCATAAGCTTCTTTAAGAGCATTTTCATTTTCATACGCATTTACAAGATTGAAATAAGTTTGAACCGTATTTGAAATGACAGAAAGTCTTGCAGCTTCATAATCATACTCACTTGCCTTAAAGCCTGATTTTGAGGCGCGATATGTATCGCGATATTTTCCCCAAAGATCGATTTCATAGCTTAAATTAAGCCCCATTTTAAAATCATTACCGTAACTTACTTCCCCAGTTCGATTGTTTGGAGCATTTATAGCTGTTTTTGCACGACTTCCGCTTGCGCTACCATCAAATTTTGGCAACAAACTGCTAAAATCTATGCCTAATTGAGCGGCAGCTTGTTCCATGTGTATGAAGGCAAGTTTTAAATCATTATTATTTTTAAGTGCTAAATCAACCACTTTATTTAAATTTTCATCATCAAAATCTTTCCACCAATTTTTTGTGATAGAGCTATTGTTTTCTTTTTCCCAGGATAAGGCTCCAAACTTATTATCAATGCTATAGTTTGCTTCGGGAATATTTAAATTTGGACTTAAAGAGCAAGCTGAAATCAAAAGAGTAAAACTTGCTATAGCGCTAATTGAAATTATTTTATTCATGAACCTTACCTCTTTTTTTATCTAGCCATTCATTAAAATTTTCTAAAAGATAGAAAAATAAAGGCACAAAGAATATCGCTAAAGTTGATGCTGCGATCATTCCACCAATAAGCCCTGTTCCTAAAGAGTGTCTTGAAGCACTTCCTGCTCCTGTTGCGAAAATCATTGGCAAGACCCCAAAAGTAAATGCCAAAGAAGTCATTATGATAGGACGAAAACGAAGTTTTGCTGCTGCAACAGCTGCTTCAAAAACTCCTTTGCCTTTTTTAAAGCGCTCTTCCATTGCAAATTCTACTATTAAGATAGCATTTTTAGCTGAAAGTCCAATCAAGAGCAAAAGTCCTGTTTGAAAATATATGTCATTGCTAAATCCCCTTAAATATACCAATAAAAATGATCCAAATACCGCAAAAGGTACAGCTGTTACAACTGCTAAAGGTATAAGCCATCTTTCATATTGGGCAGCTAGAATTAAAAAGACAAATATCATCCCTAAAGCAAAAGCATAGCTTGCTGTTCCTTTGCTAGAAACTTCTTGATAGGCTGATCCACTCCAAGCTATGGAATAATCATCCCCTAAGGTTTCTTTTGCTACTTGAGCAATCGCTTCTATAGCTTGACCTGAAGTATAACCTGGTGCGGGTTGACCTTGAACTTGTGCCGCTGGGAAAAGGTTGAATCGTTTTACATCATCAGGCCCTGAACTTCTTTGTAAAGTTAAGAAAGAATCAAGTGGTATCATTTTTCCATCGTTTGATCTTACAAAAATATTTTTTAATGCATCTTGTGTATTTCTAAAATCACCTTTTGCACGGATATTTACTTGGAAGTTTTTGCCTAACATAGAAAAATCATTAACATAATAAGTGCCTATAGTTGCATTCATTGTGTTAAAAACATCTTGCATGTTAAGATTGTAGTGTTTTAATTTATCTCTATCAATTATAAGCTTGTATTGAGGGAAAGTTGTATCAAGGGTTGTTCTTACTCTTGATAGCTCTTTTCTTTGGTTGGCTACAGCAACAAGTTTATTTACATCTTTTTGTATTTCATCATAACTTTTTCCACTTTTGTTTTGAACATACATTTCAAAACCACCTGTGATGCTTAATCCAGGTATAGGAGGTAGGCCTATAAATATACTTGAAGCGTTGCGATCAAAAGCAAATTTTTTATTAAGTTCCATAGCGATTTCATCAGCACTCACATTTCTATCTTTCCAATCTTGCAAGCCTATAAACATTGCAGCAGCGTTTTCTTTTAATGAGCTTGTAAAAAGATCAAATCCTAACATAGCCATTGCATCTTTAATTCCATTGGTTTTTAAAACTTCTTGACTTATATGATCAACTTCTGAGATTGTTCTATGAAGTGCTGAAGCCGAAGGAAGATTAATAATGCCAATCATCAAACCTTGATCTTCTTCAGGAACTAAAGAGCTTGGTACAGCTTTATAAAGATAAAAAATTGCCCCAAGCATAATACAAAAAATTAAAACAAAGCGAATGGTTCTTTTTAAAATATATGCTACTCCTGTGCTAAATACAGAAGTACTCCAATCAAAAAAATCATTAAATTTCTTTACAAATTTAAATGGCTCTCCTTCATTACGTCGTAAAAAGAGTGCACATAAAGAAGGTGTTAAAGTAAGAGCAACAAAACCTGATATGGCTACAGATATTGCTAAGGTAAGGGCAAATTGTCTTTGAATTTCTCCAACAAAACCTGATATAAAAGAAACGGGTATAAAAACAGCACAAAGTACAAGAACAATTGAAATAACCGGAGAGCTAACTTCTTGCATCGCTTGGATAGCAGCATCTTTTACGCTTATTTGTTCATTTTCGTGTAAAATCCTATCGATATTTTCCACAACTATAATCGCATCATCTACAACAATCCCTATAGCTAAAATCAAGGCAAAAAGCGTAAGCAAGTTAATACTAAAGCCTAAAACATAAAGTCCAGCAAAAGTTCCTAATAATGAAACAGGTACTGCTATCATAGGAATAAGCGTTGCACGGAAATTCTTTAAGAACATATACATAACAATGATAACTAAAATTAGAGCTTCAACAAAAGTTTTAATTACTTCTTTGATTGATTCTATCACAAATTTTGTTGTGTCGTAAGGAATTTTATATGTTAAACCTTTTGGGAAATTTTTTGAAAGTTCTTGCATTTTAGCCTGGACAAGTTCTGCTGTATGCAATGCGTTTGCCCCTGATTGAAGATTGATTATAATCGGAACTGCATCATTGCCATTTAATCGTCCTTGTGAGCTGTATTGTTGTGATCCTATTTCTACATCAGCTATATCTTTAAGTCTTAAAAATGATCCATCATCATTTGTTCTTAAAATAATATTTTCAAATTCGCTAGGATTTTGTAGTCTTCCTTGCATAGTGATTGAATAAACATAAGGGGATTTTTGAGTTACAGGCTCTTCGCCAATTTTACCAGTTGCGTATTGAGCATTTTGGTCATTAACCGCAGAAATTACATCAGTAGCTGTGATTCCAAATTTATTTAATAAATCAGGTTTTAGCCAAATTCTTAAAGAATAATTACGATTTCCTATAGCGTTTGCATCCCCAACTCCCGGAACCCTTTTTAACTCATCTAAAACATTTAAAGCGATGTAGTTGTATACATCCACCGCACTCATTGAACCATCATTTGAATACATAGAAATTGCAGCAAGTGTTGCTGAAGAAGTTTTTCTAACAGTTACTCCAAGTTTTTTAACTGCATCTGGCATTTTTGCAGTTGCAGCTGAAATTCTATTATTAACATCTATAGTGGCTTGATCGGGATCTGTGCCGATATCAAAATAAACAGTCAAACTCATAGTTCCTGAAGAACTTGAAGTTGAATCCATATAAATCATATTATCTGCACCATTGATTGCATCTTCGATAGGACTTGCAACTGTTGAAGCAATGGTTTGTGCATCAGCTCCTGTGTAAGTTGCGCTTACCTTAACTGTAGGAGGAGTTAAAGAAGGATATTGTTCTATGGGTAAATTTGTAAGACCGATGACTCCAGCTAAAGAAATGATAATTGCAACAACTGAAGCAAAAACAGGTCTTTCGATAAAAAATTTAGAAAACATTATTGTGCTCCAATTTCTTTAACTTCGCTACCAACTTGAATTTTTTTAAAGTTATCTAAAATGATTTTATCGCCATTTTGTAATCCTTTGTCAATGATAGCGTATTCATTGTTTTGGTAGTTTATATGTACAGAAGATTTTTCTACTTTTCCATTTTTAACAAGAAGAACATAAACATCATTTTGATCTTGTTTAATAGCTATTTGAGGCACTTTAAAGCCATTTTTTTGTATAAAACCTTCTGAAGTAATTGTTGCAAAAGCACCCGGTAAAAGTGTTGAGTTGTTGTTATCAAATACAGCTTTAGCTTTTACTGTTCCACTATTAGCATCTATAACGGAATCAATAAAATAAAGTTTGCCTTGAACGGTTTCTCCATTAAGATTTAAATTTGCATGAATGCTGTCTAAATCCCATTTTCCACTTTGAGTATTGCGGACTAAATTTAGTTTATCTGTATCTGAAATAAAGAAATCTGCGTAAATAGGATTTAAATTTGTAACTCTAACTAGTTCAGTTGTTGAAGCACTTACATAATCCCCTATATTAACTAAAGCATCTCCTATAGTACCATCAAAAGGAGCTTTTATTTCGGTATGATCTAGATCAATTTTTGCATTTGCAAGTTGTGCTCTAGCAGTTGTTAGACTAGCTTTTGCATTATTAAATGTAGCAAGAGAAGAGTCGTATTCTTTTTGAGAGATTGCATTTTTGCTAAAAAGAGCCTTGGAACGATTAAAATCCTTGCTCGCGTTTTCAAAAGTTGCCTTAGCCATTAAAGCTTGTCCGTAAGCTGAATCAACGCTAGCTTTAAATTTATCTTGCTCTACAATAAATAATGTTTGTCCTTTTTTTACCTTATCTCCAGCCTTAAAAAGTTTATTTACTATTACGCCACTAACTTGAGGTTTTATAATAACATCATAATCGCTGACAAGTTTAGCAGGATAAGTAAAACTAAGTGGCAAATCTTCAGATTTAGCACTCATTGTTGTTACAGGTTGAGGCGGCATTTGTATTTTTGGTGCTTCTTCTTTGCTACAAGCAGTGAGTAAAAGCACAACACTTAAAGCTAAAATAATGTTGTTTTGAAATAATTTCATGGTTTTGCCTTGAAAAATTAAATTAAAAATTGTAATATTTATTACAAAAATTTTTGGCTAATTATATCTTAATTTTGGTTAATAAAATTATTTTTTAAGCTTTGGAACCATTGATCCCATTTAGAAAAACGTTTACAACAAATTCAACATGTTCTTTTTGTTCTTTTTTATTTTTCACAGGAGCATTAATTAAAACATTAAGATGATGATAAGGTTCTTTTAACATAGTACAAAAAAGAACAGCAAGTTTTTCTGCATTTTTTTTCATATAAGAATTATTTTGTTGCTTAAAAAAATCCATAAGTATGTTATAGGAAAAATTTTGTTGATTGTTTTCTATCCAATTAGCAAGGTGTCTATCTTTATCATAAACTTGAGAATAAACAATTTTACCAAAAGCTACAGCTTCTGGTTGATTAAAAATTTCTATAAAAGTTAAACCGAAAGAAGTTAAAATTTCTTTTAAAGTACCATTTTCAATTTCTTGTGTTTTGGAATAAATAAGATGAAAATGTTTTTTACATATGTCATCTAAAATTTCAAAGAATAATCCTTCTTTGCTTTTAAAACTATTATAAATATTAGAATAAGATCCTCCGGATAATTTAATAATATCACTCAAACTTGTTTCTTGGTAACCTTTTGTTAAAAAAAGCTCTAAGGCCACTGCTTTGATTTTCTCTTGTCTAGCTAAAACTTTTTGTGATGGTGTTCTATTTGAGTTCATTTTTTATCCTTTGTAAGAGTGTTTTTGGGGTATACAAATATACTTTTTCTAAAAACCGAAATTTTTTCATTATCCTTTGCGTAAGCTTTTATATGTAAAGGAAAGATTACATCTTTTTTATCGTTGTTTGCTAAATTTTTTGTAGCTTTGATAACAACTATTTTTTTAACTTGTTCTCCTGCTTTTAATTTAAAAGGTTTGTTTGGTCTTATGATTTCAATTCCATCATTTATTCCTTCTAAATTTGCTGTAAAATAATATTCATGAGGTTTAGAATCTGTATTTTGAAACAAAAAGGTATAAGCATTTGAAATGACTAATTTACCTTTAACATTTGAAATATTGTATAATTCACTACTGCGATTGATATTTAAAAGCATGCTTTCTTTTTTGCTTCCCATGATAATTAAAGCCAATAAAGCAATTAAAAGAACTATAAAATATGCTATCGTTCTAAATCTTAAATAATGAACCTTAGAACGTGTTTCAATAGCTTTTGCACTTGTCCAATTGATCAAACTTGGACGATTAAATTTGCTTTGTACCTTAGAACAAGCATCGGCACATTCAAGACAATTAATACATTCAAGTTGCATTCCTTTGCGTATGTCAATATGAGTTGGACAGATGCTAACACAGGCTTCACAACCTATGCATTCTCCTTCAGGCGGTTTTTTATGAAGTTTGATGTGTCCATCATAAATCAAACCTCCGCGTTTTTCATCGTAGATCACTTGCATTGTATCATGATCAAACATTACAGATTGTATTCTTGCATAAGGACAGACATAAATACAAAATTTTTCTTGTAAATAGGTAATATCCAAAGTAAAAAGTAAGCTAGCACAAAATAAAACTCCAAGTAAAAGTAGATGCTCGCCAGGATTTTGAATATAATTGAAAAAATCTTCAGGAGGAATAAAGTACCAAAGTAAATTACTAACAGCAACTAAAGATATAAAATAAAAAATTATTACTCCAAGAAATTTTTTAAAATATTGTCCCTCATATTCTTTTTGTTTGTTATTGATATTTTTGCGAATTTTAAGAATTTTAGTTTGTATGATATCTCTATATATAACTCTAAAAATTGTTTGTGGACAACTCCAAGCACACCAAATTCTTCCACCTAAAGTTGTAATAAAAAAAATAAATAAAAAAAGAAATATAAGAACAAAAGGCATGAGATAAAATTCTTGTGTTGAAAAAGAAATAAAAAATAGGTTTAATTTAGAGTGATCAAAACTTAAAAGAAAAAAATGATTTTCATTAATTCTTATGAAAGGTAGAGCAAATATGACAATACTTGCAATTAAATATATAAAATATCGTTTTTTTGTATAGTTTGTAATGTGTCCTTGCATTTTTAGACCTTAATTATAATTTTTAGCACTTTGTAACTAAGGATTATAGCCGATAAAAACTAAAACAATTTTTAAATGCTTTCTAAGTTAGAATTAATAAGAAGTGTTTTATAATTATATTTCACAACAAAAATTTACACAGAAAGGTGGTGAGGACTGTGCCAGGAATCAAGGTGCATCCTAACGAGTCTTTTGATGAAGCGTATCGTAAATTCAAAAAGCAAGTAGATAGAAATCTAGTTGTAACTGAAGTAAGAGCAAGAAGATTTTTCGAGCCTATGACTGAAATTCGCAAAAAACAAAAAATTTCAGCACGCAAAAAAATGCTTAAAAGACTTTATATGCTTAGACGCTACGAGTCAAGACTCTAACCCAAAAGCCCGAAAGGGCTTTTTTTATATCTGCAAACTTCATTTGGCATTAAAAAGTATTTATTATTTTTTGTTAAAATTTCTAATCTAGATTTTCTGTTTTTAGGATAAACTTATGAAAAAAATCAAAAAAATCATTCAAATTGGTATGATAGGTGGTTTAGCAGCTGTTGCTGGAGGTGCTTTAGCAGGTTGTGGAAGTAATAATGACAATGCAGATACTTTAAATCAAGCAGCTAATGCTCAAGGAGCTTTTGTAATTATCGAAGAAACAGCTCCAGGGCAGTATAAAATCAAAGATCAATATCCAAGTGATGAAACAAGGGTAGTTTTAAAAGATCTTAATGGTACAGAAAGAATTTTATCCAAAGAAGAAATGGATGCTTTGATTAAAGAAGAAGCAGCTAAAATTGACAATGGAACTTCAAATTTAACTAAAGACAATGGACAAATCAGTAGTGGAGGATTGAGTTTAGGAGAAACTTTACTTGCAAGTGCTGCAGGTGCTATTTTGGGAAGTTGGATAGGTTCAAAACTTTTCAATAATCAAAATTTTGCTAATCAACAACGCGGTGCTTTTTCAAATCAAAGTGCTTATCAAAGAAGTGTGAATAGTTTTAATAAAGCAGGCTCAACGAGTTCTACCTCAAGCGCTAAAAAATCAGGCTTTTTTGGTGGAGGCTCTAAAGCTGCAAGTTCTAGTTCTTCTTTTGGTTCTTAAGGATAAATAATGCAATTATTACAAGTAGACAAACTTCAAAAAGATTATTTAGAAAATATAGGTTTTTCTTGGCATACAGATGAAGATGGAAGTGATTATATTAGCAATAAGTTAGTTTGTGTTAAGGAAAGTGAAGCTAATGCTTATTATGAAGCGGTAAATGAGCTTTATGATATGTTTATTGCTGCAGCGCAAGAAGTGATTGATAATGATCGTTTTGATGAGCTTGGAATTCCTTTTAATCTTATTGATGCGATTAAGATGAGTTGGGAAAATGAGGTTCATTGGCATTTATATGGGCGTTTTGATTTAGCGGGTGGACTTGATGGTAAGCCTATAAAACTTATAGAATTTAATGCTGATACCCCTACTGCTCTTTTTGAAAGTGCGATTTTACAATGGGCGCTTTTAAAACAAAATGGAATGGATGAAAGCGCACAATTTAACAGCATTTATGAAAGTTTGATGGATAATTTTAAAAGACTTATTACCCTTGATGAAAGTGTTGAAGGGTTTCAAGAACATTATCAAGGATGGAAAATTCTTTTTTCAAGTGTTGCAGGAAGTAAAGAAGAAGAAATCACTACAAAATTACTTTCTCATATAGCCAATGAAGCAGGTTTTCAAACTAATTTTTCCTTTGTGGATGAGGTGGAATTTAGCGAAGAGGGTATTTTTAAAGAGGGCGAAAATTATGAGTATTGGTTTAAGCTTATTCCTTGGGAAGATATAGCCATAGAAGAGGGTGAACTTGCCATGCTTTTAACTCAAATTATGCGTAATCAAAGAGCAATTATTTTAAATCCTGCTTATACGCTTTTATTTCAATCTAAGGGAATTTTAAAAATTTTATGGGAACTTTATCCAAATCATCCTTTACTTTTAGAAACAAAAGATACTCCTTTAGAGGGTAAAAACTATGTTAAAAAACCTGTTTTTGGTAGAGAAGGTGCAAATATCAGTATAATTAAAGATGGAAAAACTTTGCATGAGAATGTAGGTCCTTACGGGAATAATAAGGCTATTTATCAAGAATATGTAGAGTTTAATTCATGTGAAAACGAATACTATCAAGCAGGTGTTTTCTTTGCCTATGAAGGGTGTGGTTTAGGATTTAGAAAAGGTGGTCTTGTGCTTGATAATTATTCTAAATTTGTAGGACATATCATAAAGGATTGAAAAATGAAAATTGTTTGTTTAGATGCGGCAACTTTAGGGGATTATGATTTAAGTGTTTTTGAAAAATTTGGTTCTTTACAAATTTATACTACAACAAATAAAGAGCAAACCATAGAGCGTTTAAAAGATGCTAATGTCGCCATGACAAACAAGGTTGTAATTGATAAAGATGTGATTGATGCTTGTAAAAATTTAAAACTCATTTTAGAAACTGCTACAGGGGTTAATAATATCGATATTGAGTATGCTAAAGAAAAAGGTATTATTGTAAAAAATGCTGCTGGGTATTCTACCATGAGTGTTGTACAACATACTTTTACATTTATGTTTGCTTTTTTAAATCAAGTGCTTTATTATGACAAATGGAGTAAAGAGGGTAAATGGTGTGAAAGTCCTATTTTTACAGATTATAGCAGAATTTTAAACACCTTAAGCGGTAAAAAACATGGTATTATAGGCTTAGGAACTATAGGTAAAGAAGTGGCAAAAATTTCAAAGGCTTTTGGAGCTGAAATTTATTATTATTCTACGAGTGGAGCTAATAAAAACGCAGATTTTATACATTTGGAATTAAAAGATTTATTAAAAACTTGTGATATTATAAGTATCCATGCACCTTTAAATGAAAAAACTAAAAATTTACTCACCTTTGAAGAATTAAAGCTTTTAAAAGATAATGCGATTTTGATTAATGTAGGAAGAGGTGGGATTATCAATGAAAATGATTTAGCTAAAATCATAGATGAAAAAAATATTCGTGTAGGGCTTGATGTTTTAGAAATTGAACCTATGATGAAAAATCATCCGCTTTTAAGCATTAAAAATAAAGAAAATCTTATTATCACCCCTCATGTTGCATGGGCGAGTAAGGAAGCTTTAAATGCTTTAATGGATATAGTTTATAATAATTTAAAAGAATGGATAGAAAATGGCAAGTGAACATAGTTTTGATATTTCAGCAGCTTTAGATAAGCAAGAGTTAAAAAATGCTTTTGAACAAGCTAAAAAAGAACTTGATAGTCGTTATGACTTAAAAGGAATTAAGTGTGAGATTGATTTAAACGAAAAAGAGAGTATTTTTAAACTCAGTTCTTCTAGTGAAGGAAAACTTGATGTTCTAAAAGATATAGTGATTTCTAAACTTATCAAAAGAGGAATTAATCCTAATGCTATTAAAGAGCTTTCTCGTGAAAGTGGAGCAATGTTTCGTTTAAATTTGAAAGCAAACGATGCTATTGATAGTGAAAATGCTAAAAAAATCAATAAAGCTATTAAAGATAGCAAGCTTAAAGTTAACTCTTCGATTCGTGGTGAAGAAATTCGTGTTGTAGCAAAACAAATCGATGATTTACAAGCTGTGATGAAGCTTGTAAAAGAGCTTGATTTAGAGTTAAATATCAGTTTTAAAAATCTCAAATAAGGTTAAATTTGAAACATTGTTTAGCTCTATGTTTTGTTTTTTTTCTTTGTGCTTGTAGTGTGAAAAATCAAAATTTTTCAAGTCAAAGCTTGATGGTTTTGATTGCTTCTCCTATGATAAAAATCAATGATGCAGCTTTTTTAAAAAAAGAAAATAATGCTTTAAATTTGGAAGTTTATAAACTAGGGCAAGCTTTTTTTGAACTCAAAATCAAGGATAAAATTTGCATCAATGCAGTGTGTTATGATAAAAAAGTGTTTAATCAAAAATTTTTTAAAAATGTATATTATGATGATATTTTAAGTGATATTTTAAAGGCAAATGCTTTATGGCAGGGTAAAAATTTAGAAAAAACTGATTGTGGTTTTGAGCAAAATTTAAAAGCAAAAAATTATGAAATTTTTTATCAAGTTTGTGATAATAAAGTAAGTTTTTTTGATAAAATTTCACATACTAAAATTATCTTAACGCATATTCAAAATTGAAGGATAGAGTTTGAAATTTTTTTTACTGGTATTTTGCTTTGTAAATCTAGCTTTAGCACAAGTTTATAAAGGTGAATTGTATTTTTATCATTTGCAGGATAAAGAAATTTTTGCCATAGTTTATGATAATGCACCTATGACTCCACTTTTTGACAGGGATAAAAATCAAACAAGTTCTAGTTTTTTAATTGTTGATGATATAAATGGAAATTTAGAGATTCCACTCTTTAAGACAAATGATTTTTGGCAGGATGAGCGTAAAAAATATAAAATCAATTCTTCTAAAATGCTTACATATGATAATAAAAATTTTCAAGGAGAAAATTTAGGAACGACTACTTTAGAACTTATTGAAACGCAAGATGGCATTCGTATAAAGCGTAGTCTTGATTTTATAGGTTTTAATGATGATTTTAAAGAATTTCATCCTGTTCATAAGGGTGTATTTAGCTTTGAACAAATTCGCCAAAAACCTATTTTTTTGCAAGATGGAAAAATTAGTTTTGAAGAATGGTATTATTTTTATGAAGATGGCATGAGTCGTGCTATTTTAGAGTTAAATAATTTTGTTTATGATATTAATGCTCACGCGTTTGTAAAACTAAATGATTTGTATAATACTGAAAATCAAAAATTTCAAAATCTTTTACATGAGAAGCTTAAAAATACATGTGATGAGTGTTTTGAAGATCTGCAAAATTTACAATTTAATAATAATTTTTTGCTTAATAATGGAAAACTAAAAATTTGTTATCTACCTTTTGAAGGTCATTTTTTAGATGAAAATATTTGCGTAGAATTTAACGAAGATGAGCTTAAGGAATTTAAAAAATAATGGAAAAATTAAAAAATTTTTTAAGTTTGAAAAATATAGAAGATACTCAAATTTATAAAGAGCTTAAGTGTGCTAAAAATGAGGCTTTGATTCTTAGAGAACTTTGTAGAAATTATGTCGTTTCTATTTCTTCTATCAATGCCTTTACTTTATTATCGACAATTTTTGGAAATGATAAGTATCTTTATCTTGATGCTTTGGAGGATTTAAAAAAACTTATCGAAAGAGGTTTTGTAAATCAAAATTCGAGTTTTTTTAAAAGTTTAGAAAATAATAAAACTCAAACATTAACTCTTGCCTTATTGCAAAGCGAGCTTAGTCTAAGTGAATATTTTTTAGAATTTTTAGAAGCAAAACCTCGTTTAAACTTTGAGAAACAAGAGGCTTATGCAGATTATTTAGAATATTTAAAAGATGAATTTGTGCGTATTCAATTATACGAAAGATTAAGTTTTATACAAAAAAGTGCTTATAATAGTGAAATAAAAAATCAAATTAAACTTTATGAAAAACATATCAAAGAAAGACTAAAAAAAAGTAAATTTTATAATGTATTAGCTGATATTTTTAAAGAATACAATCTTGAACATAAAGAACAAATTATTTTTCTAGCACTTTTAAAAGAAGAATACGCCTTAAGTAATGAAAGTTCGATTTCTAGAGAAATGAATTCTTTACTTTCTTTAATCAGTGAAAATGATTTAGAAAGGCATAAAAATAAAAAACTATTACAAGAAAATGCTCCTCTTTTAAACTTAATCGAGTATGATGAATATTTAAATGCTTTTGGAGATATTTCTAAAAGTTTTTTTATTATTGATGAAATTTTACAAAGAATTATAAATTTTGAACCAAAACAAAGTAAAAAAATCAAAATTGAAAGTGTTTTAAAAGATCAAGATATTTTCGAGCTTATAGAACCAAGCACTGACATCAATGATATTATTATGCCTGAAAATACAAAAGAGCTTTTAGAAAATATTTTAAAACAACAAGATAAAAAAGTCCTAGAAAGACTTCATTCTTGGGGTATAAAGAGCAATAAAAATATAGAAGCTAAAATTATTTTTTATGGTCCTGCTGGTACTGGAAAAACTATGTCAGCTTTAGCTATGGCTAAATCAATGAAAAAATCTGTTCTTAGTTTTGACTGTTCTAAAATTTTGAGCAAATGGGTTGGAGAGAGTGAACAAAATGTAAGAAAAATTTTTGATACCTATAAAAATATCGTGCAAACTTGCAAACAAAGTCCTATTTTACTTCTCAATGAAGCCGATCAGTTTTTAAGTACGCGTGTAGATGGAAGTAGTGGTAGCGATAAAATGCATAATCAAATGCAAAATATATTCTTAGAGCAAATTGAGCGTTTTAGCGGTGTGATTATCGCTACGACAAATTTTTTAGAAAGCTTAGATAGTGCATTTTCAAGAAGATTTGATTATAAGATAGAATTTAAAAAACCTGATTTTAAAGATAGGCTTAAAATTTGGGAAAAATTTCTACCTAAAAAAGCATTATTTGAAAAAGATTTTGATATAAATATTTTATCAAATTATGAATTAAGTGGAGCACAAATTTTAATGGTGGTGAAGAATACAGCTTTGAAAGTAGCTGTATCAAAAGATGGGGTTTTTAAAATGCAAGATTTTATAGAAAGCATACAAAAAGAATTAAATTCAAGTTTTGATAAAAGTAAGATTGTTGGATTTTAACTTTTTTAATGTTTTTGTATAGCGAACTATAAAATAAAACAAAGCTATAATTAAAGCGCTCCATTCCCAAAACATAGGAATTTTTGGGGTTAAAAAATAATGATAACTTGCCAAAACTAAGCATAAATATCCTAGTTTTCTGATTTTACTAAGTTTTTTAAAGATTTTAAAAGAACTTAAAAGCATTAAAAATATGATTAAAAATGCGATAAATCCACTTGCTTCTAATAAACGATGTGAAATATCATCGAAAAGCCTTAAAATTTGAGCATTTCTATCAAAAATAAAATAATTTAAAAAGTGCAAAATCGCCCAAAAAGCTGCAAAAATACCTAAAATTTTAGGATAATTTTTTGTTTTTTTAAATTTAAGTAAAGAAAATAAAAGACTTAAATTTAAAAAGATTAAAGCAAATATTCCAGTGTAAATATAGGCTTCTTTTACAAAATCAAAGGCTTTTATGATGCGATAAAATCCATAGATTAAACTTATGATGAAGCTAAAATAAGCAAGAAATTTAAAGTATTTTGTCTGCATTAAAAATTCACTTTCAAGTCCATGTTTTTATATAAACTTGCTACTTCTTTTTCATAGCCATTAAACATTAAAGTAGGCTTGGTAAAGAAATCTCCTAAAGTCCTCTCGTTAGCTTGAGACCATCTAGGATGAGAGACATTAGGATTGACATTGGCATAAAAACCATATTCGTTTGGAGCGTAACTTTCCCAAGTGGATTTAGGCTGTTCTTTGGTAAATTCTATTTTAACTATGGATTTAATACTTTTAAAGCCATATTTCCAAGGAACAACAAGGCGTATTGGAGTGCCATTTTGAGGCTTTAAGGCTTTTTTATACATTCCTACTGCAAGCAAGGTAAGAGGATGCATAGCTTCATCCATGCGAAGTCCTTCTACATAAGGATAGTCTATAGTTGGAAATAAAGCGTCTTGATCGGGAAATTGACTCTTATCTAAAAGAGTGGTAAATTTAACAAATTTTGCTTTGCTTGTAGGCTTTGCCATTTCAATCAAACGACGCAATTCAAAGCCTACCCAAGGTACCACCATAGACCAAGTTTCAACACATCGAAAACGATAAATTCTTTCTTCTAGAGGGAATTTTAAAATATCTTCCATGCTTAGAGTTAAAGGTTTTTCTATTTCTCCACTGATATCGATTTTCCAATTTTGAGTGTTGAAATTTTGTGCTAATGATACAGCCTTTTTTTTGTCTGTTGAAAATTCATAAAAATTAACATAATTTGTAGCCAGTTCTTCATCGCTGATTTCAAGTTTGTTTGGATTAGTATCGTTTGTGAAATTTAAAGCAGATAGTTTAGAAGTAAGCACGCTTGAACTTATTAAAGCACCTGCTCCAAGTTTTAAAAAATCTCTTCTTTTTTTATATAAATTCTCAGGAGTTATAATCATAATTTTTCCTTATTAAAAATTTTTATTATTAAAATATAACAAGGATAATGATTATTAAATTTCTTGTAGAATTTTTTCACAAATTTTTCTAGGGTTATTATCTTTATAAATAGGGCGTCCAACTACTATAAAATCGCTTAAATTTTCTCTAGCCATTGTTAAATTAGCGACGCGTTTTTGATCATCATTTTTCTCTCCAAATGGACGAATTCCTGGAGTGAGAGTTAAGAAATTTCTTTGGGTGTGTTCTTTGATGATTTTACTTTCAAAAACAGAGCATACCATACCATCAAGTCTATTTTCATAGGATATTTTTGAAAAATTAATTACAGCTTCTTCGATTTTTTGTCTATAAATACTAAAGAAATTTTCTTCATCAAAACTCGTAAGAGCAGAAACTGCTAAAACTAATGGTCTTTTTGAAAATTTGCTAAGCCGTGTCATAACTTCTTGCATGGCTATTTTTCCAGCACTTGCGTGGATATTGATCATATCAACACCAAGTTTTGATATTTCTTCGCAAGCATCTGCCATAGTGTTGGGAATATCATGAATTTTAAGATCAAGAAATATTTTAAAATCATCAACTTTTTTAAGTTCTTCTATGAATTTAAAACCATCTCTTAAATATGCTCTTAAACCTACTTTTAACCATATGTCTAAATTTTTTAATTCTTTAGCAAGTTGTAAGCATTCTTCTTTTGTAGAAAGATCAAGTGCGACACAAAGCTTCATTTTTTAGCCTTTATTAAGGCATCTAAAACTCCATTTATAAATTTTGGAGAATTGTCATTAGCAAGTTCTTTGGCAAGTTCTATAGCTTCATTGATAACAATGGCACTAGGAGTATCGGTAAAAAGTAACTCATAAGCTCCAAGTCTTAGTATAGCTCTTTCTACATGTCCTAAAGCTGTAATTTGATTATCATTTAGAAATGAATTTAAGGTTTCATCAATATTGTTTAAATTATCTAAAATTCCATGATATAAATTTAAAGTAAAATTTTTTTGTTCATTGCGTATTTTTTTTTCATCTAAAATTTCATCTACAAAAACGTTGTTTTGAGAATTTAATTCAAAAGCATAAAGTAAGGAGATGACGCTTTGGCGAACTTGATGACGCGTTGCCATTAAAGCTCCTTGCTTAAATTTAACATCTCAATTACAGTTGCCATAGCTTCAAAGCCTTTATTACCTGCCTTGCTTCCAGCTCTTTCTATGGCTTGTTCTATTGTATCTGTAGTTAAAACACCAAAGCTTACAGGGATATTATGATTTAAACTCACATTGGCTATGCCTTTGGTAGTTTCTGCTGAAACATAGTCAAAATGCGGAGTTGAGCCACGAATTACTGCACCTACGCAACAAATTGCATCAAATTTTTTGCTTTCTATAGCTTTTTTTAACGCATACGGAAGCTCAAAAGCACCAGGAACAAGTATAAGGCTTAGATTTTCCTCTTTGCCTCCGTGTCTTAAAAAAGCATCTTTTGCTCCTTCTACAAGGCGATCTGTGATAATATGATTAAATCTTGCATTAATGATAGCAATTTTTGTATTTGAGTCTAAATTTAATTTTCCTTCAATAATATTCATTTGTTTTCCTTTATGATATTTTGTATTTCTAGTAATGTATTAACGCAATTTTTAAGGCGTGTAAGATTAAGCATATTAGGTCCATCGCATAAAGCCTTGCAAGGATTAATATGTGTTTCAAAGAAAAAGCCATCTATGCCTACGGCTGCTGCCGCTCTTGCTAAAGGTTCTACAAATTCGCTTTTCCCTCCGCTACTTCCACCTGCAGCCCCTGGCATTTGTACGCTATGGGTAGCATCAAAAATAACTGGAGCAAATTCACGCATGATAACTAAAGAACGCATATCTACTACTAGATTTCCATAGCCAAAGCTAGCTCCTCTTTCAGCTACAAAAACACCATTTTTTTGAGCAGCTTCATAGCCTTCATCTTCTATGCCACGGGTTTGTAGAACTTTTTTAACGCTGTATTTGATATCGCTTGGGTTTAAAAATTGTCCTTTTTTGATATTAACTTTTGCCTTAGTTTTTGCTGCGGCTACAAGTAAATCGGTTTGACGACATAAAAAAGCAGGAATTTGCAAGACATCAGCTACTTCGCTTGCAGGGTTTGCTTGATTGCTTTCGTGTATATCGGTTAAGATTTTCATGCCAAATTCATCTTTTACGCTTTGTAAAATTTTTAATCCTTCTTCAAGACCAGGACCTCGAAAAGAATTAATACTTGTGCGATTGGCCTTATCAAAACTTGATTTGAAATAAAATTCTATATTTGGGTTTTCATTAAAATTTTTTAATTGTTCGGCAACTTTAAAAATCAAATCTTTGCTTTCTATCACACAAGGACCAGCAATGAGTATCATTTTTTTCATTTTTTTCCTTTGTTCTTAACTAAAATTAATCCACCAAAAATAATGCCTATTATACCTAAAAAAACCATAGTACTTGGTAAATTATCTCCTAAAATTATCCCAACTATCATACTAAATACTACATCAAGATAACTAACTCCAGCAACTACTCCTGCTTGTTTAGCGATACCATAAGCTTTAGTGACATAAATTTGATAAAAGGTGCCTAAAGTTCCCATAATGGCAATGATAAGCCAAGCTGTAAGACTTGGCATCACAAAAGGTGCTAGAATGAAATCTAAATGTAAAGAATCAAGATGCTGTGGTTCAAAAAATTCAGCACTGATCATAGAAATTAAAGGCATTAAGGTTCCTAAAAGGATAAAAGAAAAGGCAATTTGTTCTGTAGTGTAAGATTTTCTAAGTTCTCTTACACTTGTAAGAGCTAAAGCGGCTAAAAATCCACTCGTGATACCTATAACTGAATTTTTTAAATCAAAGCCTGAATGATTTAAATTATGAGCCCAAGGCTGAGCGATTAAAAGCACTCCACCAAATGCTATTAAAATTCCTATCCAGCCTTTGATGCCAATATTTTCTTTAAAAACAACAAAAGCTATTAAAGTAATAAAAATAGGAGCAGTTTTTTGAAAAGCAAAAGCTCCACCTAGTGTAATATTTGAAACATTATAGAAAAACATATATAGTGAAAGCGTGCCTACTACTCCACGAAATACCAAGAGCCAAAAATGTCCCCCTTCTTTATGTGCCTTAGATCGTTTTAAAAGATAGACTATAAAAAAAATTCCTATGATATTTCTAAAAAACATAATTTCTATAGAACTCATTTCCTTGCTAAGAATTTTTGCACAAGCTCCCATAAGTGCAAAATCCAAACATGCTAAAATCATGAAATAAATTCCTAAATTATGCTTGATTATTTTTAGCATTTTTTTCCTTGACTAAAATCTGGGTTAATTCTAGTCTTTTTTTGCTTAATATTAAGCCAAATTTTATATAATTTTAAAAATATAATTTTCTAGGAAAAAAATGCAAAGCATTATACTTATAGGTAAGCCAAATGTTGGAAAATCAAGTCTTTTTAATAGAATGGCAAGACAAAGAATAGCTATTACAAGTGATATTTCAGGCACAACTAGAGATACAAATAAAACAGAAATTCATATTCATTCAAAAAAAGCCATGCTTATTGATAGTGGGGGGCTTGATGAAAGTGATGAACTTTTTAAAAATGTGAAAAAAAACACTTTAAAAGTAGCTAAAGAAAGCGATATCATACTTTATCTAGTTGATGGGAAATTAGCGCCTGATGATGAGGATAGACAGTTTTTTTATTCTTTAAAAAAACTTGGAAAACCTATAGCCTTAGTGATTAATAAAGTAGATAATAAAAAAGATGAAGAAAGGGCTTGGGAGTTTGCAAATTTTGGCGTAAAGGAAATCTTTAATCTTTCAGTAACTCATAATGTAGGCTTAGATGAACTTTATGAATGGCTTGAAAAATTTTTACATGAAGAGTTTTTAATCCCCGATGAAGAAGAAAATTTAGAAGATTTTTTAGAGCATTATGAAGAAGGAAAAGAAATTCAATTTAAAGAAGTTGATCAAAATCATATCAGAGTGGGTATTGTAGGGCGTGTAAATGTTGGAAAATCAAGTCTTTTAAATGCTTTGGTTAAGCAAGAACGCAGTGTTGTAAGTTCTATCGCAGGAACTACTATAGATCCTGTTAATGAAAGTGTAGTTCATAAAGATAAAGTGATAGAATTTGTTGATACTGCAGGTATTAGAAAAAGGGGTAAAATTCAAGGACTAGAACGCTTTGCACTAAATCGCACGGAAAAAATTTTATCTCATTCTCAAATAGCACTTTTGGTTTTAGATGCGCATGAGGGCTTTAACGAGCTTGATGAACGCATTGCTGGGCTTGTGGCTAAGCATTATTTGGGTGTGATTATTGTTTTAAATAAATGGGATAAAAGTGAGATGGATTTTGATAAGACTGTAAAAGAATTGCGTCTTGATCGTTTTAAATTTCTAGCTTACGCACCCGTGATTAGTGTATCAGCTTTAAGTGGAAAAAGGGTGCATGTTTTACTCGATAAAATTTTGCAAATTTTTGAAAATTTTACTCAAAAAATCCAAACTTCTAAGCTTAATACCTTGATAGAAAATGCTACAAGAGCACATCCTTTGCCGCATGATTATGGGAAATTGGTTAAAATTTATTATGCAGTACAATATGACTTAGCACCGCCAAAAATTGCACTTATTATGAATCGTCCTAAGGCCTTGCATTTTAGCTACAAGCGTTATTTGCAAAATCAAATCAGAAAAGAATTTAATTTCGAAGGTGTGCCTTTAGTGATTGCTTCGCGTAAAAAGGGCAGTAAAGAAAATGATGAAAGTTAAAAATATCGTTTTTATAGGATTTATGGGTTCTGGAAAAAGCACTTTAGCAAGAGCTTTAGCTAAGGATTTAGATCTTGTTTTTTTAGATAGTGATTTTTTAATAGAACAAAAATTTAATCAAAAAGTCAGTGAAATTTTTGTGCAAAAAGGGGAGAATTTTTTTAGAGAACAAGAGCAAAAAATGGCTGATTTTTTTAGTTCTTGTGAGAAAACTTGTATTGCTACAGGTGGGGGCTTTGTTAATGTTTCAAATTTAGAAAAAGCAGGTTTTTGTATTTATTTAAAAGCAGATTTTGAATATTTAAAAAAGCGTTTAGATGAAAATGAAATTTCTAAAAGACCTTTATTTTATGATGAAATTAAAGCAAAAAAATTATATAATGAGCGTTTAAGCAAGTATGAACAAAAGGCAAATTTTGTTTTAAATATAGAAAATAAAAATATAGATGAGCTTTTAAGCGAGATTAAAAAGGTGATAAAATGAGAGTATTAACAGGCCTTCAGCCAAGTGGCGATTTGCATATAGGTAATTATTTTGGTGCGATTAAACAAATGGTAGATGCGCAAGAAAAAAGCCAAATGTTTATGTTTATTGCTAATTATCATGCCATGACTTCTTCTCAAGATGGAGAAAAAATTCAACAAAATTCCTTAAAAGCTGCTGCGGCTTTTTTAAGCCTTGGTATAGATCCACAAAAGAGCGTTTTTTGGTTGCAAAGTGATGTTAAGGAAGTTATGGAGCTTTATTGGATTTTATCGCAATTTACTCCTATGGGTTTATTAGAGCGTGCGCATAGTTATAAGGATAAAGTTGCTAAGGGGCTTAGTGCTTCACACGGACTTTTTTCTTATCCTGTTTTAATGGCGGCAGATATTTTGCTTTTTGATACGCAAATTGTCCCTGTGGGAAAAGATCAAATCCAGCATGTTGAAATCGCACGCGATATTGCCTTAAAAGTTAATAATGAATGGGGTGAAATTTTTACCCTTCCAGAAGCGAGAGTTAATGAAGAAGTAGCTGTAGTTGTAGGTACTGATGGGGTAAAAATGAGCAAATCTTATCAAAATACTATAGATATTTTTAGCAGTGAAAAAATCTTAAAAAAACAAATTTCTTCCATAGTTACAGATAGCACTGCTTTAGAAGATCCAAAAGATCATGAAAACTGCAATGTTTTTAAAATCGCAAAGCTTTTTTTAGATGAAGCAGGGCAAAAAGAATTACAAATACGCTATGAAAAAGGTGGTGAGGGTTATGGACATTTTAAAATGTATTTAAACGAGCTTGTAAATGCTTATTTTAAAGAAGCAAGAGAAAAATACAATGAGCTCTTAGAAAAGCCTTCGCATTTGAAAGAAATTTTGGATTTTGGTGCGACAAAAGCAAGAAAAATTGCCCAAGAAAAAATGCAAAAAATTTATGAAAAAATCGGACTTTAAGGAGTAGAAAATGCTAGATTTAAAAAATTTGCAAAATAATTTTGATGAAGTGGCTAAAAAGTTAAAAAATAAAAAAGTTGATGAAAATATCTTAAAAAAACTTGCTGAACTTTTTGCAAGTTTAAAAAAAGAAAAAACAGCTTTAGAAGAATTTCAAGCTTTTCAAAATAAATTCAGCAAAGAGCTTGCTACAGCCGAAGATAAAGAAAATTTAAAAGCAAAATTAAGCGAAAATAAAAGCAAAATTAATGAGCAAAGCGCTAAAGTAAATGCTTTAGAAAATGAGCTTGAAGAAATCGCTCATGCCATCCCAAATATCCCTGATGAGTCTGTGCCTGTGGGTGAAGACGAAGATGAAAATGTGGAGCTTAAAAAAGTTTTAAATCCACCTAGCTTTGATTTTACTCCAAAAGAGCATTTTGAATTAGGAGAGAGCTTAAATTGGCTTGATTTTGTGCGTGGGGTGAAAATTTCACAAAGCCGTTTTTGTGTGCTTAAGAACGAAGGAGCTTTATTAAGCCGTGCTTTGGTAAATTATATGATAGATTTTAATAGAAGTCGTGGATTTGAATTT
This sequence comes from Campylobacter sp. BCW_4323, assembly GCF_001763115.1. NCBI lineage: Bacteria > Pseudomonadati > Campylobacterota > Epsilonproteobacteria > Campylobacterales > Campylobacteraceae > Campylobacter > Campylobacter sp. BCW_4323. The sequence continues at coordinate 107,394 of NZ_MJYC01000039.1, forward strand.
GTTAATGTACCTTTTTTGGTAAATGGTGCTACTATGTTTGGGACAGGTCAGTTGCCAAAATTTAAAGAAGATATGTATAAGGTAGATGATGAGGATTTGTATTTGATCTCAACTTCTGAAATTCCAGTAACCAATCTTTATAGTGGAGAAATTTTAGCTAGTGAAACTTTACCTATAAAAATGACTTGTTATAGCGCTTGTTTTAGAAAAGAAGCAGGCAGTGCAGGGCGTGATACAAGAGGTATTATAAGACAACACCAGTTTGAAAAAGTAGAGCTTGTAAGTATCACTAAACCTGAGCAAAGTGATAGCGTGTTTAATGAAATGCTTGAGTGTGCAAGTGATTTACTCAGTTCTTTAGGTTTAGCGCATAGACATTTGATGCTTTGCACTGGAGATTTGGGTTTTAGTGCGGCAAAAACTGTGGATCTTGAAGTGTGGCTTCCCGGACAAAATAAATATCGTGAGATCAGCTCGGTTTCAAATTGTCGTGATTTTCAAGCAAGACGCGCTAAAATTCGCTATAAAAACGAACAAGGAAAAAATGAACTCGTCCACACTCTTAATGGCTCATCTTTGGCAGTAGGAAGAACCTTGGTAGCGATTATGGAAAATTATCAAGACAAAGAAGGAAAAATTCATATTCCTGATGTTTTGAAAAAATATTTTTAAAGAGTATAGATGGCTGAACAAGAAGATATAATACTAGAAAAACCCGAAGATGGCTTAAATCAACCAAGACTTGATGAGAGTTTAGAGGGATTTAAAGGGCAAGAGGGGCAAGCTCCAGAAGATGAAGAATTTGCATCATTGCCAGAAGAATTACCTCAAGAAAATAGTGAAAGTGGTTTTAAATTTACAAGAGAAAGTGCGCCTGAAGATGTATCAACTTTTGAAGAAGTTGAAAGTCAAGAGCCTACGCCTTGGTATAAAGATCGTAAGTTTATGTCTCTTGTGGGTTTATCTTTGGGGATTATTTGTATTTTAGTTTTTACACTTTTTTATTTAACTTTTAGTGAAGGAAAAATTAAACCAGATATTATAGCTTCTAAGCCTTTAGAACAACCTGTTGTTATGCCTGATGAATCATATAAATACAATGATATGCAAAGAATTGATGGTATGATCCAAAAAGCAAATGCTTTATATTTAAAGGGTGAGGTTGAACAGGCTTTAAAAGTTTATGAGCAAGTTGCCGTATATAATGAATCTTTATCTAATTATAATTTAGGCGTTTCTCAAATGAATGAGAATAAATTCCAAGAAGCTTTTGAAAGCTTCAAGAAAGCTATAGCCAATGGAGAAAATCAAAGTGTAGCTGCTATCAATGCTGCTGTTTGTGCTTTAAAGCTTAATGATAAGGAAAAATTTAGATATTATATTGATTTAGCTCAAGTGTATCTTCCAAAAGAAGGAAAATCAAAATTATATGATTATTATTTAAGCTTGATTAATTATTACAAAGGATATTACCCTGAGGCCTTACAAATGTTGCAAAGAACAGATGTGGAGCCGTATTCTGATGTTGCAAAGTATTTGTCTGCTAAAATTTATGCAAAAATGGACTTTGATTCCAAGGCTATACAGCAATTAAATTCTCAAGGCAATTTTGAATCTAGTTTATCTTTAGGTCTTTTATACGCTAGAATAGGAGAATATGCTAAAGCTAAAGTCGCTTTAAGTACAGCGATGAAAATTGAAAGAGATTTTAATCAAAGTTTAGCGGCTTTAACATTGGTTGATATTAAAACAGGAAATTATCAAGATATGTTAGCGCGCTTACAAAATTCTTATGATAACGATAAAGATAGATATAAGATTTTAGATACTTATAAAATTCAAGTTCGTTTAAATAAGGATCTTTTTAATATAGCAGTTGCTCAAAATTCTTTTTCAAAAGATTTGCTAAAAAAACAAAAAGATCAATTCGATTTGCTTTTTTATTTTGCACCTTATCAGGTTTTTGATAGTAAGCAGGCTGCTTTATATATTAAAAAAGCTAATGTTACAGATTTCGTTGATGATAGTGCTGATGCGGGAGTTTATCTTAATACAAGCAAGGCTCTTTCATCTACCAATGTAAAAATTGCCAATATTATTAACTATGCATTAAATCAGAAGTTACGCCTTGCTAACCAAGAATTTCAAAAACTTATCAAGGATTATCCAGAACATAGTATTTTACATTATAATTTGGCTTTAACCTATGCCCAAATGCAAAATTATGAACTTGCTTATAAGCATTTTTCAAGTTCATATCATCTTAATCCTAAAAATTACTTAGCAGGTGCTTTTGCTATGTTTTGTGCAAAATTAATTGATATTGATACAACTAAACTTTACAATGAAATTCTTGATAATATAGCTGCTGATTCTAATTTTAAAGCTAATATGCAAAAAAGTATGTTGTTTTTAGTTAATAATGATTATATTTCTATGCTTCCTTATTTAGATGAAACAAAAAAAGACACGCCTTTGAGTTTGATTTTTGAAGCTATTGTTGCTAAAAATAATAACCTTAATAATCAAGTAGATGTGAAAATTGCTAAATTGCGTTCAGAGTTGCCTGAAGATATTTTGGCAAATATTTTGTATTTTAATTCTTTAAATTCAAATTTAAATATTAAAGAATATGCTCAAAATGCTCAAATTCATTTTAAAAATTTAAAACTTGATTATCGTAGTGTTTTTGGTGGGCCAAATATAGCTAGGGAATTTTATGTTAATTTAATGCATATTGCAGGGCTTTTAAATTTAGAAAGACAGAAATTTAAAGAGTTGATTAATGTTTCAGGAGCAAAAGATGAGGGTATTTTGCAAACTTTAGCTTATTTGGATATTTTTGCACAGCAATACGAGGAGGCTTATGCGCTTTACAATTCTTTGATTGATGATTATGGAGCTAAAGATACTAAAACTTTATTTTTAGCAGCCGTAGCAGCCGTAGGTGCAAATAATCCAAATTCAGCTATAGCGCTTTTGCAGCTTTCTAAACTTACAGATAAAAATAACAAAGAAAGTAAAGCAGCTCTTGGTATGTTGTATCAAGAAGTAAAGAACTATGAAGCTGCGATATCTCAGTATAAAACTTTACCTAATAATTTTAAGAGTGAATTTTTTACTTTTGATATTAATAACAACTAAAAATGCTTAGAAATTTCTAAGCATTTTTAGTTAAGCTTGAAGATCTAGAGTTTTTCCGCCTAGTTCATCAATGCGATCGCTAACTTTTTTAAGTGCCGCATCTATTGTATCTTGACTGATTTGAGGAAGTTCTCCACCCCACATTTTTTCTGCTTGCTCAAATCCTTTTTTCATACCTTCAAGACCTTTTTTCAATTTTTCAACATCGTCGCCACCGCCTTTAATAACAAAATCCGCGATGCGATTGGCTGTATTTTCCACTCCAAAAAAACCATCTTCACTTACAAGTTGTTGAAGTTCATCTGTATTCATATCAAGTGGATTTTTGCCACTGTAGCCTAAGGATGCAAAATCAATATTTGTAAGTATAGATTTCGCAGTATCTAAATTGGCACCATTTAAAAGACTATCTAGTCCAGTTTGGGCATTGCTCGAACCTATTACAGCATTCATTGTTTGCTGTTGAAACTGAACTAGGTAAATTTGTGTAATGCCCTTTCCACCAAGTGCATTTAATTTTTCAAGGGTATTTTTATCTACATCCTTGCTAGAATTAGCACTTTGAACATTTTTGTCTTTTGTGTTTTCCTTAGCATCATCTGCCTTCTTATTGCTAACTTGTGTTTGTGCCATGCTAGCGATATTTGAAAAAGTATTCACTTGCATATTTGCTCCTTTGTGTGAGGCTTTAATTTATATCGACTTTTGACTTAAAAAATTTATAAGGACATTAAATTCCTTATTTTCAAAGGAATTTAATGTTTTATTGTAGATAATAAGTAATTTGCTCTTTATTGAGAATGCGGATAAGATTGCTAGTACCTTCTACTCCTGTTGGAAAGCCTGCAGTTAGAAGATAGCATTTGTCTTCATCCATAAAACCTTTTTCAACACTTGATCTTACAGAGTCTTTTAATAATTCTGTAAGTTCATTACTTTTGTTAACCAAGATCGCAGGATTAACTCCCCAAACTATACTTAAAGAGTTTAAGGTTTTTTCAGAATGCCCTACTGCTATGATTTCTATATTTGGACGATATCTTGCAATCTTAATAGCAGATTTTCCGCTACTTGTTAAAGAAAAAATAGCATCAGCGTTAAGATCTGTTGCAAGATGAGCTGAAGAACGCATGATTTTATCTGTATTGTCTAAATCATTAAAATCATTAAATTTGTTATATGGATAGCGTTTTTCTGTTTCTATTATAGTTTGGCACATTATATCAACAGCGTTTGCAGGATCTATACCAACGGCGCTTTCTTCACTTAGCATTACTGCATCTGTTCCATCTAAAACAGCATTTGCAACATCTGAAATTTCAGCTCTTGTGGCGGTTTTGCTTTTGGCTAATGAAAAAAGCATCTGAGTTGCAGTAATAACAGGCTTAGAGGCATTGTTTGCTTTTTGTATAATTTCTTTTTGGATATTAGGAACTTTATAATAAGGTACCTCAATACCTAAGTCTCCTCTTGCAACCATTATACCATCGCTAGATTTAATAATCTCATCAATATTTTCTACTGCATCAAATTTTTCAATTTTTGCAAAAATGGATATTTTTGCGTTATTTTGTGCTAAAATTTCACGAACTTCATCAATATCGTGCGCATTTTGTACGAAAGATATTGCTAAAAAATCTACTTCATTTTTTATACCCCAAAGTAAATCATTTTTATCTTTTTGTGTAATAACATCAATATTGATTTTAGTGTTCGGAAAATTAATACCTTTATTTGAGTTTAAAAAACCATCATTTTCTATAATGGTTTCAATTTTTTGATCATCTATGCTTACTACTTTAGCACGAATTGATCCATCGTATAGATAAATATATTCATCAATTTTTAACATATCTAAAATAGATTTTTGATTAATACTGATTTTATAATGATTTTGAGCAATCTTCTCCCCTAAAATTGTTTCACGATAAAAATCAATTCTATCACCCTTTTTTAATTCAAATGGTTCTTTAAGTTCGCCTGTACGAATTTTAGGACCACTAATATCTTGTAAAATTCCAATACGAGTATGCAATTCTTTAGCTACTCTTCTTATGGTATCTAAGTTTTTTTTATGATACTCATGTGTTCCATGAGAAAAGTTTAAACGGAAAACATTTACACCATTGATAATCATTTGGCGTAGAATTTCTTCCTTTTCACTTGCTGGACCTACTGTGGCTACAATTTTTGTTTTTTTAAGCATAGCAAACTCCTTTTGAAATTATTGTAGCTAAAAATAGAAACAAAATGATTACAATAATTCTGAAGAAAATTTATCTTCGTTAAATTCCATTCCTAAGTAATTACATATAAGTTTTGCGTCTCTTTCAGCATTTCCTAAACAACTTGTTGCCCCAGGACTTGGAGTCATATTGAAAATAATACCAGGGGTTTCTGTGATGCTTGCTTCACCTAGCATTAATTCTCCTTTAGTTTTATCAATAACTTGTGGTCTTACGCCTCCAAAACCTTTTGCATAATAAATATCACTTGCTTTAAGACTTGGGACTATTTTTTTGGCATCTTTAACAAATAAGCTTTTATCAATAAAAGGTAGTTCAAAAAGATAATTATAAAAGATGTAATTTCTAATTGTTGCATCTTTAAACATATTAAAAGTTACTTTTAAAACAGTTTTATCAAGTTTTAGTGCTTCAAAAAATTCTGGAACTGATTTTAGACCATGATAACGTTCTAGTTTTGGAATAACAAGTGCGGTAGGTCCAAAGCGAGTGTTCATATCAGCAAGCAAATCAGGATCTCCATGAAGAGCTGCAAATGGAAGTTTAGGATTTTGCACCATATAAACCTTACCGTTTAAAAGTTTTTGTTTGGTTAAATAAAAACTTCCTGCAACAGGCCAACAAGACTTATCCATACCTAAGTTCATTTTATGTGCTAAATATAAAGAGTGTGCCCCAGCATTGACAACTACGCTTTTGGCATGGTATTCTTGATGATTTGAGGTTTTTAATATAAAAATATCTTCCTTTTTTTCTATGTGAATAATTTCTTGATTAAAGGCAACAAAAGTATTTTTATTTTGTTTTTGCGCTTGTTCTATTAGATTTATACTCATTTTCCCAAAATCTACAGTTGTAAAAACCTCGCCGCTTTCAACACCCATGGCACAGATATTTTCAGGTCTATCTTGATTGCAATCTTCTCCTAAAACAACCTTGGGTTCAATTTGTTTGATTTTTGCTTTATCGAAAAATTTTATATAAGGATAAAGTTCTTTAAATTCTTCATAGCGTTTTTTCATATAATCACATTCTATATCTCCAACAGCTAGGGCCATTTTTTGATGAGAAAACATGAAATTATTTTGCGCATTTTGCATGAGTCCATATTTAACTATCATATCAGCTGTTCTTTTTACTTTTCGCGCTTTTTCTAAAGTATAATTGGTTTCAATATCTCCACAATGAATGGTTTGAGAATTACTCGTTCCCTTAGAATTTAATGTTGCAGCTGTATTATATTTTTCTATCAAAGCAATATTTTTAATATTTGTATATCTTGCAAGCTCGTAAAATAATGCTGCTCCTGAAATTCCAGCTCCGATGACAAGCACATCAAATTCTTGTTGGCTCATTGTTTTTCCTTTTTTTATTTTAATAAACTTTTTTCTAAATAGAAGTTTAATTGAATTTGTTTTACAAAAAGTTAAATTTCATTAAGGTTTGATATCAATGAGAATTTTTGTAACATTTTTAATAAAGTAAATTGGGATTTTCTTTTATAATCTTTTTCATTCCTCGAAAGATTAAAAGTTTATCATAAATTGCGTGATCGAAAAAATTTGCTAAAAATTGTCCATCTCCACCAGTGAAATAAAGCTTTTTATTTTGAGTGGCATCTTTTATCAGTAGGTAAATTCCTTTAAAAACACCATAACTTAAAGCATCCATGGTTTTTTGCGGGAATGCATCAAGACTAACTTGAGTGTTAAATTCACTTTTTAATCGTGGTGAAATATGGCTATAAATTTTTTTATAATTTGCAATACCTGGCAAGATAAAACCACCAAGATGTATAGAATTAGAAATAATATCAATTGTAATAGCACTACCTGCATCTACAACAACTCCATCTTCAATAGTATAACAAGCTGCTATGCGATCGATTCCTAATCCTTGATAAATTGTATCAAATAAAAAATAAGGTTCAAGATTGATAAAATTTTTTTGATTTTTTAAATGTTCTTTGAGATGCTCATTGACATTGATATAAAAAATTTTTTGTTCATTTTTAAATTCTAAAAACTGATCTATACTAAGAGTAAAATATTTGTTATCATCTAGGAAATTAGCATTTGAATTCCCAATGTCACAGAGCAGCATAGATATTAAATCCTTTCATTTCTAGATGATTTTTTGCTTTAGAGCAAAGAGAAGCCATGCTAAAAAAATATTTGTTATTTATGTTAATTTGCTGTGCTAGATTTTCTAAAAATAAGGCATCTTTCATTAAAAATTTTGTTTTTCCTGTATACATAAAAAGAATGTTATTTTGATCTTTGGCGCAAATATAACTTTTTTTTCTAGTCAACATACTTAAGTCATAGAGCTTTAAATTTAATTTTAAAGCCTTTATTGTTTGTTCTAAAATTTTTATCATAGCAAATCTAAAATTTTATCTCCGTAGTAAAATTTACCATTCCCCATGAAAGAAATTTTATCAACAGCTTCTGAAAGTTTAAATACTTGCGTATTATCTAAATTTAGATTCATTTTGATAAGATAGCCTGTTTTTTCAAAAATATATAAATAATTATTGTATATATTGCTTTTTACAAAAATAGCAAATTCAAATTTTTTTTCCGCAATTTTTCTTAAGTTATAATCAGTTTTAATAATAGTGCCATCTTTTTCTAGAATAAAAATACTATCATCACTAAGTGCAACATCTTTTATGTCAGCGTCAAGATAAAGAGTTCTAGCAGGGCTTACAACAATGATTTTTTTAGCTGTTGCTGCTATAAGTTTATCTCCGATTACGCTTAGATGGATTACATTGTTGAAAAAATTTTCTGCTGAAATAACCACATCTTTAATGACTTGAAGATTGTTTCTTGAAAGAATTAAAATTTTGCCATCCAGCGTTGGATATACGATGATATTGTCTAAAAATATAGGATTAGCGGTACGACTATCTTGAGCTGGAGCTGAGGTTAGGGTTTGACTGAATTTAATACCCAAAGAACGATTTGCAAGAACTATAGTATTATTTGCAAGTACTAGGGCTAAATCATCTCCATTAGAAGCTACTCCTACAACACTAGCGTCAAATTGAAAATTATAAATTTCATTATAGAAATTGTCAAAAATTTTTAAATTTCCATTATTATCTGCAGTAAAATATTCCCCATCTTGATAAGCTAGAAGCATATAATTTTTAGGAAGTTTAAACTTGTCTATGGAAATATTATTTTTTAAGATAGCGGTATTATTGCCAAGTTTTGCAGAAACTAGATTCCAATCAACAATTTTACTTTGTAAATTGCTATTATGACTTAAATCTCCATCGGTTTGTTTTGGTTCAAAATATTGTCTTTTGGTGCCACAAGCACATAGAAATATTAAACAAAATAGTGTTAAAAATATTTTTTTCATTGTGTAATGCCTTGATAATGTTTGAGATTTTTAGCTATTTGATTTAAACTTGAATTTTCTTTTATCTGAGAAAGCAAAACATTAGCTTCTTCGATTTTATTTTGCTCTAAAAGTTTGTAAGCTTCTAATAATTTATCATAATTTTTTAAAAATATCGATTTATCTCCTAAAGATAATGCGATAATATTTTTAAGTAAAGTGTTTGTTTGAGCATTATTATAAATTTGTTTTAGTTCATTTTGGAGAGTTGTATTATTGAAATCATTAATATTTTCTTTTAGTAAAAAGATAGCGTAAAGATTGGTATTTTTATTTTTAAGTTGTTCTAAAAGATTTTTATTGCTAGGATCTTGTATTAGATTGGCATAAATTTCATTTGCTTCTTTTGTTTTATAATCGTTTATTTTTGAGATTATAAAATTTCCAGCAAACCAAGCAACTAAAATTATCACAATAGCAGATATGTAAAATTTATACTTGCGTATAAATCTCTCTCCTTTGATAAAATTTTCTATAAATTGTTCTTCTGTGTTAAGTTCGTTTTTAACAGCTTTTAAATTATCTTTTAGTCCCAAAATTTATCCTTGAAAAAAATATTTTTATTTTTGTATAGAAAAATTATGATATTGTATCATATAAATTGCAAAATATCCTAAACAATTTAAAGCTTTTTATGATATAATTTTCAAAATTTTAACTTTTTTATTAAGGTTTAAGAAATGCAAATAGATGAGAAATTATTAAGCAAGCTTGAAAAATTAAGTGCTTTACAAATAACAAAAAACAGAAATGAAACCATTGCACAGTTAAGTGAAATTGTGAATTTTGTTGAAAAATTAAACGAACTTGATTTAAACTCCCAAGAGATTACTGTGAGTACTATAAAAGGTGGAGCTCCTTTGAGGATTGATAAGATAAGAAATAGCAATGTTATTGATGAGGTTTTAGATTGTGCTCCAAAAAAACAAGAACATTTTTTTGTTGTTCCTAAAATAATAGAATGATTAACTTAGCATTTAGTGCTTATTTGTAGAATAAATTTAAAACAAAAAATCAGAGAGTGATTGAAATGAATTTTTATTGGTTTGATGCTTTTATTTTAGGATTTACCTTGCTTTTAGGGCTTAAGGGTATTATCAATGGTTTGATAAAAGAAATTTTTGGACTTTTGGGTATTATTGGTGGTGTTTTTATTGCTTCAAAATATGCAACTCAAGCAGCTGAATTTATACAAAGTACTTTTTATAAGATAGAAAATCAAAGCTTAGCTGGATTTGCTGGATTTTTAGCCATATTAATTATTTTTTGGATAGTTTGTTTATTGGTGGGTAATTTTCTTTCTAAGTTGATTAAATTAAGTGGCCTAGGTTTTTTAGATCGTATTGGTGGCTTTATATTTGGCGGAGCAAAAATCTTTTTAATTTTTGCAATTTTGGTTTTTTGTGTAGCAAGAATCGATTTTTTAAATGATAAATTAGATAATTTTGCTAAAAATAGCTATACTTTAAATTTACTTAAAGAAACGGGATCTTTTATTATGAATCAACCTTTAACAGAAAATAGTCTAGATCATGCTAGTGAAAAGTTGCAAGATATTGTAAGTGATTTAAACAATACTCAAAAAGGGGAGTGATATGCTGATAGAAAATGTGGAATATGATGTTTTACTTGAGAGGTTTAAAAAAATATTAAGACAAGGCGGACTTAAATATACTAAGCAAAGAGAAGTGCTTTTAAAAACTCTTTATCACAGTGATACTCATTACACACCCGAAAGTTTATATATGGAAATCAAACAAGCTGAACCTGATTTAAATGTAGGAATTGCAACTGTTTATCGTACTTTAAATTTGCTTGAAGAAGCAGAAATGGTAACTTCCATTTCTTTTGGTTCAGCAGGTAAAAAATACGAGCTTGCCAATAAACCTCACCATGATCATATGATATGTAAAAATTGCGGAAAAATTATAGAGTTCGAAAATCCTATTATAGAAAGACAGCAAGCCTTGATTGCAAAAGAACATGGTTTTAAACTTACAGGGCATTTGATGCAGCTTTATGGTGTTTGTGGCGATTGTAATAATCAAAAAGCAAAGGTAAAAATATAAATGTTTGATAATATTTTAGAGCAGCAAAGAATAGAAAAAGCTAAAGAGTTAAAAAAATTAGGGATTAATCCTTATCCTCATTTTTTAGAAAAAGAAATGTCTTTAAAGACTTTTAAGGATAAATTTTCTTATATTTTAGAGCAAATTGAAAAAAGAGATGAAAGTGTCAATGCTGTTGTTGCAGGACGTTTGAAACTTTTGCGTATAGCTGGGAAATCGATTTTTGCAAACATTGAAGATGAGGATACAAATTTACAAATTTATTTTAGTAGAGATAGCGTAGGTGAAGAACTTTATACGATTTTAAAAAAGAATTTAGAGGTGGGTGATATTGTTTTGGTTAAAGGTTTTCCTTTTGTAACTAAAACAGGTGAGTTTAGTTTGCATGCAAGCAAAGTAAAACTCGCTACAAAAGCTATTGTTCCTTTACCTGAAAAATACCATGGATTAACAGATATTGAGCAAAGATATCGCAAACGTTATGTTGATATGATAATGAATGCAGAAGTTAGAAAAGATTTTTTAGTGCGTTCTAAAGTGGTGAGTTTGATTCGTCATTTTTTTGAAAATAAAGGCTTTTTAGAAGTAGAAACTCCTATGATGCATCCGATTGCAGGTGGAGCAAACGCTAAGCCTTTTATAACTTTTCATAATTCTTTAGGTGTAGAAAGATTTTTAAGAATTGCTCCAGAACTTTATCTTAAAAGACTTATAGTGGGTGGTTTTGAAGCGGTTTTTGAAATCAATCGTTGTTTTAGAAACGAAGGTATGGATTTAACTCATAATCCCGAATTTACAACTATAGAATTTTATTGGGCTTATCATAATTATAAAGATTTAATGGATTTAACTGAAGAACTTTTTGCTTTACTTTTGGATAAACTTAATTTAGGAAAAACAATAGAATTTGATGGAAAAATGATAGATTTTTCCAAACCTTTTGAAAGAATAACCTATAAAGATGCACTTTGTAAGTATGGTGGTTTAGATAGGGATTTAATCGAAGATAAGGAAAAAATTCTTACTAAATTAAAAGCAGATGGTTTTGAAGCGAATGAAAAGCTTGAACTTGGACATTTACAAGCTGAACTTTTTGACAATTATGTGGAAGAAAAATTGATCAATCCTACTTTTGTGATTGATTTTCCTATTTCCATAAGTCCTTTATCAAGACGTAGTGATGAGGATTCTCAGATTGCTGAGAGATTTGAGTTGTTTATTTGTGGAAGAGAATTGGCAAATGGTTTTAATGAGCTTAATGATCCTCTTGATCAATATGAGAGATTTTTAAAACAAATTGAAGCTAAAAATGCAGGCGATGAAGAGGCTTGTGAAATGGATGAAGATTTTGTAAATGCTTTGGGTTATGGAATGCCCCCAACGGCAGGGCAGGGCATAGGCATAGATAGACTTGTTATGCTTTTGACAAACAAAAAATCTATTCGAGATGTGATATTGTTTCCTGCAATGCGTCCATTAAAATCAGAACTAAAGGAGAAGGAATGAGTTTAGAAATGTTTGATAAAGAAATTTTTGATTTAACAAACAAAGAGTTAGAGCGTCAATGTGAAGGTCTTGAAATGATAGCGAGTGAAAATTTCACTTTACCTGAAGTAATGGAAGTTATGGGAAGTATCTTGACAAATAAATACGCAGAAGGTTATCCGAGTAAAAGATATTATGGTGGTTGTGAATTTGTTGATGAGATTGAAACTCTAGCCATTGAAAGATGTAAAAAACTTTTTAATTGCAAATTTGCTAATGTTCAGCCTAATTCGGGTTCTCAAGCTAATCAAGGTGTTTATGCGGCTTTGATTAATCCAGGTGATAAAATTTTAGGAATGGATTTAAGTCATGGTGGACATTTAACTCATGGCGCAAAAGTAAGTTCTTCAGGTAAAATGTACGAAAGTTGTTTTTACGGTGTAGAACTTGATGGAAGAATTGATTATGAAAAAGTAAGAGAAATTGCTAAAAAAGAAAAGCCAAAACTTATAGTTTGTGGAGCTAGTGCTTATGCAAGAGTGATTGATTTTGCTAAATTTAGAGAAATTGCCGATGAAATAGGTGCTTATCTTTTTGCTGACATAGCTCATATTGCAGGCCTTGTTGTAGCAGGGGAGCATCCAAGTCCTTTTCCGCACGCTCATGTAGTAAGCTCAACTACACATAAAACTTTGCGTGGTCCAAGAGGTGGTATTATTATGACAAATGATGAAGAGCTTGCTAAAAAAATTAATTCTGCGATTTTTCCAGGTATTCAAGGTGGTCCTTTGATGCATGTAATTGCTGCAAAAGCAGTAGGATTTAAATTTAATCTTAGCGATGAGTGGAAAGTTTATGCAAAACAAGTAAGAACCAATGCTCAGGTTTTAGCTAATGTTTTAATGGATAGAAAATTTAAACTTGTTAGCGATGGAACAGATAATCACCTTGTTTTAATGAGTTTTTTAGATCGTGAATTTAGTGGAAAAGATGCAGATTTAGCTCTTGGAAATGCAGGTATTACTGCAAATAAAAATACCGTTCCAGGAGAGATTAGAAGTCCTTTTATCACAAGTGGATTAAGACTTGGAACTCCAGCCCTTACTGCCAGAGGTTTTAAAGAAAAAGAAATGGAAACTGTGTCAAATTATATTGCAGATATTTTAGATGATATTAATAATGAAAAATTACAAGAGAATATTAAACAAGAATTAAAAAAACTTGCAAGTAATTTTATTATTTATGAAAGGGCTATGTTTTGATTTCACCAATGGATATGTCGCTAATTAAAATAATTGGCGATCATTATTATATAAGACGCGATAAAATTGTAAATAAAACTACACATAGAGGTCGCTTATTTTTTGATAAATTTGAAAGAGTTGATGCTCCTTTAAATTTAAATGTCATGAGAGAACACGCTGCTAAAAAAATTGTTGTCGCTCATGATTTAATAACAAAAGATAATAAAGTAGAAAATATTGTCTTTGATTATAATGGTTTTAATGCTGAAAGATTTTATCACCGTGCACAACTTATTTTAAGAGAAGAAGGTTTTATAAATTTCACAGCCTATAAGACTAAAACTCCAGGACATTTACATCTTTATATTCACAAAGGACACACGGCGTTAAACGAAGGTTATTCTTTAGCGTCTAAACTTTCAATGATGTTTGCAAGTAAAATGCCAGTAGAATGGAAGGTGTTTCCTAGTATGGATGTACCTAGGGAATTTAATATTTTAATATTGCCTTATGAGGTTTATCAAAAAGAACGAGGAAGTTCTTGGTCTAAGCACATGTAAGAAAGGACAAATTATGGAAAATCAAAAAAATGAATTTGATGATATTATTTTAGAAAAAAGTAATAAAAGTGAAAAAGTAAAAAAAATTCTTTTACGAGTTATTGCTTTAGTTATTTTGTTTTTAGCTATCATGATAGTTATGAAACTTATTAATGGTAGTGGTGATGAAAATACGCAAAATCAAAGTGTATTACCAAGTGAACCTATAGCAACTCAAGACAATAACAATGATACTTCTTTTGAAAGTATGCCAATTACAGATAATACTTCAGCAGAAGATCAATTTGAGGCATTAAGAAAACAATTTCAAGATGAACAAAATACAACTCAAAATACAACAACCTCTAGTTCAAATAACAATGATACTACAAATTTTGCTATGCCTGATCAAGAAGTTCCAGCAGAACCAACAGCAACTACTTCAGAAAATACCACTCCGCAAGCAAGTGCTCCCAAACAAGAAGTAAAACAAACTGCAAAACCTAAAGAAGAAGTAAAAAAACAAACAGCTGTAAAAAAAGAAAAAGAAAGCACAAAACAAACTCCTAAAAAAGAACAAAATGCAAATGATTTATTTAAAAATGTTGATGCTAAACCTGTACATCCAAATGGTTTAGCATCGGGTATTTATGTGCAAATTTTCTCAGTAAGTAATTTGGATCAAAAATCAAAAGAACTTGCTTCTGTAAAACAAAAAGGTTATGATTATAAACTTTATAAAACTACAGTTGGAGGTAAAGAAATTACTAAGGTTTTAATAGGACCATTTGAAAAGGCAAATATTGCAGTAGAACTTGCTAAAATCCGTAAGGATATTGCAAAAGATGCTTTTTCTTTTACTTTAAAATGAAATTTTTAGCAGTTATAGGCGATCCTATTTCTCACTCTAAATCGCCTAGAATGCATAATAATGCTATTAAAGCCTTAGGGCTTGATAGTATTTATACACGCTATCATTTAAGAAATGCTAACTGTTTAAGAGAAGATTTTTTTAAATTAGGACTTAGTGGAGCTAATATTACTTTGCCTTTTAAGGAAAAAGCTTTAGATATTGCTGATGTGAAGGATGATTTTGCTAGAAATATTGGCTCTGCAAATACTTTATGCTTAAAAGAAGACAAAATTTACGCTTATAATACTGATGCTTTAGGTTTTTTAGAAGCTATTAAGGATTTTGATAATATAAAAAAAGCTTTGATTTTAGGTGCTGGAGGTACAGCTTTGGCACTTGCTTATACATTAAAACAAAAAGGCATAGAAGTGTATATAGCTAATCGCAGCAAAGAAAGATTTAAAGATTTTTTAGCTTATCGAACTTATCTTTATAAAGACTTGCAAGATTTTGATTTTGATTTGGTTATAAATTCAACTTCTGCTGGATTAAAAG
The DNA here is from genome assembly GCF_001763115.1 of Campylobacter sp. BCW_4323. NCBI lineage: Bacteria > Pseudomonadati > Campylobacterota > Epsilonproteobacteria > Campylobacterales > Campylobacteraceae > Campylobacter > Campylobacter sp. BCW_4323. The sequence goes on from NZ_MJYC01000039.1 coordinate 122,943, forward strand.
ATGAAAATTTACCTTGTGATAGGGAGCTTTTAGGTAGAATTTTACCTAAAGCTAAATTTGCTTTTGAGGTAATTTATGGCAGAGAAACACCTTTTTATAGATTGTGTAAAGAGTATCATTTAAAAATTAAAGATGGACTTGATATGCTTTTATGGCAAGGGGTTTTTGCTTTTGAGCTTTTTTTTGAAATACAAGATAAAAGAGAGATGATAAAAAATGCAATGCAACAAGCATTGATTTTAAAGTAGAATGATAGTTATTTTTTTGTATGAGAAAATTTAATTTTCTCACAAGTTTTATCATTCAAATATTTCTACCCCATCTTGATTTTTACTTTGATTATTTTGATTTGTTGAAGATGGATTTGTAGGAATATTTTGCGTAGGTGTGTTTTCAATTGTATTATTTTGATTAAAATTTGTTTGAGGTAAGCTTTCTTCAAAGATAGCATTGCCATCGAAACTATTAAAACTACTGTTTGTATTAGGTATAGTTTTGCCTATGTCTGTTGCTTTTGGAAGATTGTTATAAAGTGTATTTAATGTATTTTTATAAAAAGCTAAAAAACTTTTATCAATTTCAAAAGCAGGTTGCTCCAAACCTTTATTGAGTTGAGTTGGTACGGTGGAGATAGTAGTTTTAAACATATTAACCCCATCATCATTTTTAATAGGATAGTTAAGCGCAACTAAAGAATCCAGTTTGGTGCTGCTTGAAAGATTGGTTGAATTTTGTGGATTGTGTGCATCTATAAAATCTATTTTACCTTTAAAATTTATACCTAAATTGGATTTTACATAATCTCCACTCATAAAATTGCTTGTTTTTTGTGCATTTTTTTCTTCTGTATAAATACTGATTGAACTTTTAAGAGTGTAGTCTGGATTAGTAGTAACTATTTTATAGCCTTTTAGTTGAGCGATGGTTTTGATCTGCTCTTCTAAATTTTGTTTTAAAAGATCAATTTCTTTTTCTATGCGAATTTTAAGCACTGAATTTTCAAAATAATCAGAATAATTATTATTTTGTTCTATATTAATAGGCTCAAGAGCAATGCTTACTCCAGAATCAATAGGTTCAACCTTTGTTGGAACTTGGGGTTTAAAATTTGGCATAGAAACATTGACAAAATTACTACTTGTGCCTCCACAAGCTGCTAAAATTAACATACTGCTAGCAAGTAAAATATATTTTTTCATTTTTTACCTTTATTTAATGTGTTTGTGTTAATTATAGCAAGTTAAAGTTTTTTTGTTATATTTTTATAAAAGAAAATTAGGAAAGATATATGGAATTTTGGCAGCATATTTATTCAAATTTTAATGTTATAGCTTTTAGCATCTTTGGTTTAAAGGTGCATTGGTATGGCATTATGTATGTTATAGCTTTGCTTTTAGCTTTGCTTTTAGCTAAATTTTTTGTAAGAAAATTTCAACTAGACATTAATGAAAAACATTTGGATAGTTATTTTATATGGGTTGAAATAGGGGTTATTTTAGGTGCAAGGCTTGGATATATTTTGATTTATGATGCAAATACTATGTATTATATTACTCATCCTTGGCAAATTTTTAATCCTTATATTAATGGTGAATTTGTAGGTATTCGAGGTATGAGTTATCATGGAGCAATTATAGGATTTTTGATAGCCACTTTATTGTTTTGTAAAAAATATAAAACAAATCCTTGGATTTTTCTTGATTTGGTTGCTTTAAGTGTTCCATTGGCTTATGTTTTTGGTCGTATAGGAAATTTTTTAAATCAAGAGCTTTTTGGTCGCATTACAAATGTGCCTTGGGGAATTTATGTTGATGGAGTATTGCGCCATCCATCGCAACTTTATGAAGCATTTTTAGAAGGTATTGTTGTTTTTATTATAGTTTATTTAGCAAGATTTAAGCAAAGTTTTCAAGGGGAATTGATTCTTGTGTATGCTGGTGCTTATTCATTGGCAAGATTTATATGTGAATTTTATCGCGAGCCTGATTTTGGTATAGGTTTTGTTTTATGGGGTATGAGTATGGGGCAAATTTTAAGTTTTATAATGTTTATAACAGCTTTGTTAGTTTATATTTGTATAAAGTTTAAAAAAGTAAATATTTAATCTATCTTAAAGACTTTTGTAATATAATGAAATGGATTTTTTTAATTTCTTTTTACAAAGGAGTAAAGATGCGTGAGCTTATCGAAGGTTATTTGGGTAAGAGCATTGAGGGCAAAAAAAGTAAAATGCCTGCGAAATTAGACTTTATCCAAAGTGCCTCAGGGCTTTTTTTAGGTCTTTTTATGTGGGTGCATATGCTTTTTGTTTCTACAATTTTAGTCAGTGAGGATTTTTTTAATTCTGTGGTACATTTTTTAGAATTAAAATTTGTTTACGATAATCCTGTTATGAGTTATCTTACTTCATTTTTAGCCGCCTGTGTTTTAGTGGTTTTTTTCGTTCATGCTTTACTTGCAATGAGAAAATTTCCTATTAATTACCGTCAGTATCAAATACTAAGAACACACAGTAAAAAAATGAATCACAGCGATACTTCGTTATGGTGGGTTCAAGCTTTTACAGGTTTTATTATGTTTTTCTTAGGTTCTGCTCATCTTATTTTTATTGTAACCAATGCAGATAAAATCAGCGGCGATATGTCAGGAGATAGGGTTGTAAGTCATTTTATGTGGCTTTTTTATGCTGTTCTTTTAGTCTGTGTTGAACTTCATGGAAGTATAGGGCTTTATAGACTTTGTGTTAAATGGGGTTGGTTTGAAGGAAAAAATGTAAAAGAAAGTCGTAAAAAGCTTAAAACTGCTAAATGGATAATCAGTATTTTCTTCCTAGTTTTAGGTGTGTTAAGTCTTGCAGCATTTATAAAAATAGGTTATGAAAACTACCAAAATCAAACCCAAACTACTGCGATGATAAAAAACTACAATGGAGCAAATTATGAATATACAATATAGTGATGCTTTAGTAATAGGCGGAGGATTAGCAGGTCTTAGAGCGGCTATTGAAGTAGCAAAGAGTGGCCAAAGTGTAACACTTTTAAGTATTTGTCCAGTGAAGCGTTCTCACTCTGCAGCGGTGCAAGGAGGTATGCAGGCAAGCTTAGCAAATGGGGCAAAAGGTGAGGGTGATAATGAAGATCTTCACTTCGCAGATACAGTAAAAGGAAGTGATTGGGGCTGTGATCAAGAAGTAGCAAGAATGTTTGCTCAAACTGCACCAAAAGCAGTGCGTGAACTTGCGGCTTGGGGTGTGCCTTGGACTAGAGTTACTAAAGGTCCAAGAACTGTTGTAATCAATGCACAAAAAACTGTGATTGAAGAAAAAGAAGAAGCGCACGGGCTTATTAATGCTAGAGATTTTGGTGGAACTAAAAAATGGAGAACTTGCTATATCGCAGATGCAACAGGGCATTGTATGCTTTATGGTGTAGCAAATGAAGCTATTAAACATCAAGTAAAAATTATTGATAGAATGGAAGCAGTAAGAATTATCCATGATGGTAAAAAATGCTTAGGTGTGATCGCTAGAGATTTAACTAATGGACAACTTATTGCTTATATTGCAAGAGGAACCATGATAGCAACAGGGGGCTATGGTAGAATTTATAAGCAAACTACAAATGCGGTAATTTGCGAAGGAACGGGCGCAGCCATCGCTCTTGAAACAGGGCTTTGCAGACTTTCAAATATGGAAGCAGTGCAATTTCATCCAACTCCTATTGTACCAAGCGGTATTTTGCTTACCGAAGGTTGTCGTGGTGATGGCGGAATTTTGCGTGATGTGGATGGATATCGTTTTATGCCTGATTATGAACCAGAGAAAAAAGAACTTGCAAGCCGTGATGTGGTAAGTCGTAGAATGATGGAGCATATTCGCAAAGGCAAAGGTGTAAAAAGTCCTTATGGGGATCATTTATGGCTTGATATTTCTATATTGGGTCGTGCTCATGTGGAAAAAAATCTCCGCGATGTACAAGATATTTGCAAAACTTTCAATGGTATTGATCCAGCAGATGAAGGTCCAAAAGGTTGGGCGCCAGTTCTTCCAATGCAGCATTATTCTATGGGTGGAATTAGAACTAAACCAACAGGTGAAAGTCAATGGTTAAACGGACTTTTTGCTTGTGGAGAAGCAGCTTGCTGGGATATGCACGGATTTAATCGTTTAGGTGGAAATTCATGTGCTGAAACTGTTGTAGCAGGTATGATAGTGGGAGATTATTTTGCAGATTATTGTAAAAATAATGGTGAAGTAATTGACACAAATGTAGTAAAAGACTTCTTAACTAAAGAGTATCAATATTTAAAATCTTTAGTAGATAAAGAAGGTAAATATAATGTTTTTGAAATCAAAAACAGAATGAAAGAAATCATGTGGGATAAGGTGGCCATCTTTAGAACAGGTGAAGGTTTGAAAGAAGCAGTAGATGAACTTGAAAAACTTTATAAAGATTCTCAAGACGTTAAAGTACATTGTAAAGAACTTGATTGTGCAAATCCAGAGCTTGAAGAAGCGTATAGAGTGCCAAGAATGTTAAAAATAGCACTTTGTGTAGCTTATGGAGCGCTTTTAAGAACAGAAAGTCGTGGGGCGCATTATAGAGAAGATTATCCAAAAAGAGATGATTTAAATTGGATGAAAAGAACCAATACTTTTTGGGTAGAAGGCGAAACCTTACCACGCATAGAATACGAAGAGCTTGATATTATGAAAATGGAAATTCCACCAGCATTCCGTGGATATGGAGCTAAAGGAAATATTATAGAAAATCCTTTAAGTGAAAAACGCCAAGCTGAAGTGGATGCTATCCGTGAAAAAATGGAAGCTGAAGGCAAAGGTCGTTATGAAATTCAAAACGCTTTAATGCCTTATGAATTGCAAGCTAAATATAAAGCACCAAACCAAAGAATAGGAGTTGATTATGAGTAGAAAATTGACAATAAAGGCATTTAAATATAATCCTTTAAGCAAAATTTCTAAACCACATTTTGTGACTTATGAGCTTGAAGAAACTCCTTTTATGACAGTTTTTGTATGTTTGACTTTGATCCGTGAAAAAATGGATGCGGATCTGAGTTTTGACTTTGTTTGTCGTGCAGGGATTTGCGGATCTTGTGCAATGATGATTAATGGAGTGCCAAAACTTGCTTGTAAAACTTTGACTAAAGATTATCCTGATGGAGTGATAGAGCTTATGCCTATGCCTGCATTTAGACACATTAAAGATTTAAGCGTGAATACAGGCGAGTGGTTTGAAGATATGTGTAAACGTGTTGAAAGCTGGGTGCATAATGAAAAAGAAACTGATATTTCTAAACTTGAAGAACGTATTGAGCCAGAGGTTGCGGATGAAACTTTTGAACTTGATCGTTGTATAGAGTGCGGAATTTGTGTAGCTTCTTGTGCAACTAAACTTATGCGTCCAAATTTCATAGCTGCTACAGGACTTTTAAGAACAGCTAGATATTTACAAGATCCGCATGATCATAGAAGTGTGGAAGATTTTTATGAATTAGTAGGCGATGATGATGGTGTTTTTGGTTGTATGTCATTGCTTGCTTGTGAAGATAATTGCCCTAAAGAATTACCTTTGCAAAGTAAAATTGCTTATATGAGAAGACAACTTGTCGCTCAAAGAAACAAATAAATCTTTCCCCTTTTTAAGGGGAAGATTATGAAAGAATTATTCCAAAAAATTTGGCAAAATGAACTCCAATTTTTAAATTTTGATGCTAAATTTCAAGATAAAAGCAAACTTGATACGGCCGAGTGTGCGATTATTTTAAGTGTCAATAAAGACAATTATGAAAGATATTTTCTCTTAAAAGAATTTCAAGAGCTTTGTAAAAAAATTGATTTAAGAGTGGATATTTTTAGTATACAAAATGCTCAAATTTGTATTTTAAATCTTTTTAAATCAGGTTTTGTTCCAAAGCAAGATTTGCTTAAAGCTTTGAAAATTTTAGAAAAAATTTCAAAAAATACTGAAATGCTTGATTTTATTTCACAAGAAAAAGTTCAAAGTATAGATCAAAAAGCTTTATTTCAAAATGATTTTAAAGAATTAAACACCATTAATTTAGAGCTTCAAAAGCTAAGTTTTGATGAAAATTTAAAATCAAGACTTCAAAAAACTTTGGAAAAATTTCAAAATTTAGAGTTTAATATAGCCATCACTGGCGTGATGAATGCAGGAAAATCAAGCCTTTTAAATGCTCTTTTAAAAGAAGATTTTTTAGGCGTTTCAAACATACCTGAAACAGCTAATTTAACAGTATTAAGTTATGGTAAGAGCGAAGAAGCAAAGATATATTTTTGGGATAAGAAAGAATGGCAAAATATACTTGAAAGTTCGCACTTTAATGCAGATTTAAAAGAATTTATTGACAAGCTGGATAAGAGTGTAAATATAGAGGATTTTATCAAAGATAAACCTTTAATACAAAATATCGCACTTTGTGAGCTTAAAAATTTTAGTTCAGCTAAAAATAAAATTTCAGCTTTAATTAAAAAAATAGAAATTAAAAGTCATTTAGATTTTTTAAAAAATAATATTTCCATAGTTGATACTCCAGGGCTTGATGATGTTGTAGTTCAAAGAGAAATTGTTACAAATGAGTATCTTAGAGAAAGTGATTTTTTAATTCATTTAATGAATGCTTCTCAAAGCTTGACTCAAAAAGATGCAGACTTTTTGGTGTATTGTCTTTTAAACTCAAGGCTGAGTAAGTTTTTAATTGTTTTAACTAAAGCGGATTTGTTAAGCAAAAAGGATTTAGAAGAAGTTATTGTTTATACCAAAGAAAGCTTAAAATCAAGACTTGTGGATTTAGATGAAAATTTGGTGGAAAAGATTGATTTTTTATGTGTGAGTGCTAAAATGGCAAGTGATTTTTATAAGGGTTTAGCGCCTAAGGAGAGCTTGCAAAAAAGTGGTATGCAAGAATTTGAAAACTATCTTTTTAATGAGCTTTATGCAGGAGAAAAAAGTAAGATTGCCTTAAGAGCTTACAAAAAAGAATTGCATTTAGAGCTTAAAAATATTCTAAGCGAATATGAAATGCAAAATCGTCTTATTAAGGAGAATAAACAAGGTGTAAGTGAAGAAAATCAAAAGCTTTTACTTGAACTTCAAAAGCAAAACACCTTATTAAAAGAAGCACAAGATGAAATTTCAAATTCCATTGCAAAACTTAAAAATATAGATAGTGGCATAGATAATCTTGTTTTACTTTTGGCTAAAAAATTAAAAGAACGCTTGATAGATGAGTTTAAATATTTAAAAAATAATGCACAAAAGCTTAATCTTTCTCGTATTTTAAATATAGTTGATATTACCACAAAAGATGGAATTAATGATATTTTAAGAGAAATTAAATTTGAAAATATTAAAAAAATCGAGGAGCTTAAAACAAATTTATCTTTAAAATATGATTTTTTAAAAGATGATTTTGATAATGGTTTTGAAGGTTTTAAAGATGGAATTTCAAAAAATATAGATAGTATTTTTCAAAGCGAAAAATTTGCACTTTTAAGATTGAAAATTGAAAAATTAAGCAATCTAAAATCAGATTTATATGAGCTTGAAACGAATTTAGATACGGTTATTTTTGATACTTTTAAAGAATTTAAAATGAGCGAAATTTTAAACTCTTTAAATATCAATGGAGCATTTTTTGAGTTTTTAAATGATAAATTAAAACATTATGAAAAAAATCAAAAATCAAAATTAGAAAGTCTTGAAAAAGTTTTACAGAGTCTGAAAAATCAAGATGCTAATATTTTAAATTCTTTTGAAGAAAATTTAGAAAAAATTGAAAAATTAAAACAACTTGAAATGGGGCTTTTAAATGCAGATTAATCTTTTAAATGATTTTATAAAAGCCTATGAAAATACTTATAGTGTGAGTTTTGATGATAGTTTTAAAGGGCGTATTCAAGAGCTTTGTAAGGAACTTAACGAGCCTTTTATGCATGCAAGTTATGCTTTAGAAAATGAATTAAAAGAGCTTGTGTTTTCTTTGGATAAGAATGTTAATATCGCTATTATAGGGCAGTTTTCAAGTGGTAAATCAAGTTTGCTAAATTTGATCTTGGGGTGTGATTGTTTGCCTACGGGTGTTGTTCCTGTTACTTTTAAACCTACTTTTTTACGCTATGCAAAAGAATATTTTTTAAGAGTAGAATTTGAAGATGGAAGTGATATTATCACAAATATAGAAAAATTAGCCTTTTATACAGATCAAAGAAATGAAGTCAAACAAGCAAAAAGTTTGCATATTTTTGCACCCATTCCTTTACTTGAAAAAATCACTCTTGTAGATACTCCAGGTTTAAATGCAAATGAAAATGATACTTTAACAACTCTTGATGAGCTTAAAAATATTCATGGGGCGATTTGGTTAAGTTTGATTGATAATGCAGGCAAAAAAAGTGAAGAAGATGCTATAAAAGCAAATTTAGAACTTTTAGGAGAAAATAGCATTTGTGTATTAAATCAAAAAGATAAATTAAACACAGAAGAGCTAGATAATGTTTTAAATTATGCAAAAAGTGTATTTTTAAAATATTTTGATGAGCTTATTGCCATTTCTTGCAAAGAAGCTAAAGATGAGCAAAGCTATGAAAAATCTAATTTTCAATCTTTACTTGATTTTTTAACTCAGCTAGATACAACAGCTTTAAAAGAAAAATTTGTTAAAAGAAAAATTTTAAATTTATGCGAAATTTTAGAAGATGAAAACCAACTTTTTGTAGGTATTTTTGATCGTTTATTAAATCAATTTCAAAGTTATGAAAAGCATTTACTTTTAGTGTACGAAAATTTTTTAAAAGAGATTGAAATTTTAAATCATCAGATTTTAGAACAGCTTAAAAGTATTAGCGAAAGAATTTCTAGTGAAATTTTTGCAAGTGTTAAGGAAAAAGATGCTTATTTTTATAAGGAAAGCAAAGGATTTTTAAAGAAAGATTTATACATAAGATATGATTATAAAGTGCCTTATATTTCAAGCGACGATGCTTTTTTGGCGATGTTTTATAATAGTGATGTGATGAGTAAAGAGTTTAAAAAAATCAAAAATGAACTTTATAAATCTTTTGAAGAAATCAAGATGAAATTAAAAGATTTTATAAACATACTTGAGAGAGAAATTTTGCTTTTTAAAGCAGAATTTTCAAACATACAAAAAGATCACATTTTCCAAAGCGATAAAAATTTTAGTGAATTAAGAGCTTTTTGCAATGCAAGTGATGAGTACTTTTTGAAAGATTTTAAGGAGCTTTTATTTAAAAGTATTTTAGAGCTTGATTTATTTTTTGAAAAATTAAATCTTAAGGCTTTTACAAATTATGAAAATGCTACGAAACTAAGCCTTGCATTTTTTAGTCGTAAAATCAATGAAAGTCGTGTTCTTTATGAGCTTGATAGTTCTGAATTTGTACTTTTTTATCCTAAAAAAAGCGAAATTTATGAAAGAGTTTTAAATGAATTAAATGTTTATGAGTTTGAAACTTTGCTTATTAATAAGCCTATTTTGACAAAAATTGCAAAAAATTTTTTAGAACAAAGTCAAAATTTAATCCAAGAAAAAAATAAATTTTTAGATCTTAAAAAAGCAGAACTTCAAAAAAGAAGAGCACAGATTTTAAATGTTAGAGAAAATATAAAGGAAGATTGATGAGAATATTTTTAGCTTTATTTTTATTTTTTAATTCATTATTTGCATTAAGTGAATTAGAAGAGGGTTTAAAACTTTACGAGGCAAATAAATTTGATAAAGCTTATGAAATTTTTAAGAATCTTTGCGAAAAAGATATTTCTAAAGCTTGTTTTTCTTTAGCTTTTATGCATGAAAGTGCTAAGGGTGTGAGTAAGGATTTAAATCAAGCTTATAAATTTTATGATAAAGCTTGTAAATTGGGTTTAGCAAATGCGTGTTCTAATATGGCTTTGCTTTTGCAAAATCAAGGTTATAAAAATGAAGCTCTTTTGGCTTTTAATAAAGCTTGCACTTTAGGAGAATCGTTAAGTTGTAATAATATAGCTTTATTTTATGAAAAAGAAAAAGATGGACAAATGGCCTCAAGTTTTTATAAAAGATCTTGTGATTTAAAAAATGCAAGAGCTTGTTATCAGTTAGGATCTTTATATGATAAAGGAGAGCTTGTTAAAGCAAGTGTAAAATCTGCTCTTGCTTTTTATTCTAAATCTTGCACTTTAGGTTTTGGTGAGGCTTGTTATTTGCTAGGACGCTATAATCAACTAGAAAAACAAGATCTAACAAAGGCAAAAAGATATTTTGGTATGGCTTGTGATCAAAAACATCAAGAAGCTTGCGCAGCTTATAAAGAACTTAATTCTAAAGATATAGAGCTTTATTAAAAGTTCTATTTTTATTACTTTCAAAGATATACTTAAATAAAATTAAGAATAACACAAAATTTATCGCTTTTTAAAGTTAAATTTATATTAATAGGACTAATATAGTCTTGTTTAAATTATTATCAAGGAGAAGTAATGCAAGACAATATTATTGATCGCAGAAGCTTTTTTAAACTAGGGCTTCTAGGTGGTTCTGTAGTAGCAGCTAGCACTATAGGTGGCGGTGCTGTTTTAAAGGCAGCAGAACTTACGCATTCGCATCAAGCTTCACAAGGGAAATCAAATAAAGTTAGAGGTAGAATGTTTTTTCAAACTCAAACTGAATTTGATACCTTAAGTGCAGCCTGTGAAAGAATTTATCCTAAAGATGAGCAAGGAGAAGGAGCTATGGGTTTAGGCGTGCCTTATTTTATCGATAATCAGCTAGCTAGTGCTTATGGTTATAACGATAGAGAATATATGCAAGGACCTTTCATAGAGGGTAAAGCTGAACAAGGTTATCAAACCCCTATGCAACGCAAAGATATTTTTTTAGAAGGCGTGCATGCTCTTGAAGAAAATGCTCAAAAGCGTTATAAAAAATCTTTTTCTTTGCTTAAAGGTAGAGATCAGGATAAAATTTTAAGCGATTTTGAAAAAGGAAAAATTCAAACTACAGGTTTTAAATCTTCTTATTTTTTCATACTTTTAAGAGATATGACAGTAGCTGGAGTTTTAGCTGATCCAATTTATGGCGGAAATGATAATAAAAATGGTTGGAGAATGATGCAATATCCAGGCGCACAAATGAGCTATGTGGATAAAATTGCAAGTGATGAATTTTTTAACATTGAACCTATGAGTTTAGCAGATATGGAGAGTTAAAATGGCTGAAGTATTAAAAAAAGTAGATGTGGTAACAGTTGGAGCAGGATGGACTGGAGGTATAGTGGCTGCAGAGCTTACTAAAGCAGGTTTGAATGTACTTAGTTTAGAACGCGGACATATGCAAAGTACTGAAAATTTTAATTTTATCCATGATGAGTGGAGATACGGGATTAATTATGGTTTGATGCAAGATTGCTCAAAAGACACTGTGACTTTTCGCCATGATCCTAGTGGTTTAGCCTTGCCTTATCGTAAAATGGGTTCGTTTTTATTGGGTAATAATGTTGGCGGTGCAGGGGTACATTGGAATGGTTGGACTTTTAGGTTTATGCCTTATGACTTTGAAATTCAAACCCTAAGCAAACAAAGATATGGTAATAAATTAGGTAATGATTATACCTTGCAAGATTGGGGTGTGACTTATAAGGATATGGAGCCTTATTATGATAGATTTGAAAAAACCTGTGGGGTATCAGGTGAGCCAAATCCTTTAGCGGAAAAAATGGGAGCTTTTAGATCCAGTCCTTATCCACAAGAACCTCTTGAAAATACTAAAATGCTTAAACGATTTGAAAGTGCAGCAAAAAGTTCAAATTTACACACTTATCGTTTGCCAGCTTCAAATTCTAAAGGTGGCTATACAAACCCTGATGGTCAAGATTTAGCTCCTTGTCAATACTGTGCGTATTGTGAGCGTTTTGGTTGTGAGTATGGCGCAAAAGCAAGTCCTTTAAACACAGTAATTCCAAAGGCTATGAGCACAGGTAAATACACCATACGCACTTATAGTAATGTAACGCAAATTCTTAAAAAAGACGGAAAAGTAACAGGGGTAAAATTTGTCGATACTAGAACGATGAAAGAGTATATCCAGCCTGCTGATATAGTTGTACTTACAAGTTATATGTTTAACAATGCTAAGCTTTTAATGGTAAGCAACATAGGTGAGCAATACGATCCAAAAACAGGTAAAGGAACTTTAGGTAGAAATTATTGTTACCAAATGAATATGGGCACAACAGCTTTCTTTGATGAGCAATTTAACACCTTTATGGGTTCAGGTGCTTTAGGAACTACGAGTGATGATTTTAACGGAGATAATTTTGATCATTCTAAGGAAAAATTCCTTCATGGAGCTATGATTTATAGCGTTCAGCTTGGAACTCGCCCTATACAATCAGCCCCACTTCCAGCAGGAGCTCCAACTTGGGGTGCCGAATTTAAAAAAGCATTAAATTATAATTTCACAAGAGCTATTACCGTAGCAGGACAAGGTGCTTCTTTGCCTCATAAGAATAATTATTTAAGTCTTGATCCAACTTATAAAGATGCTTTTGGTATGCCACTTTTACGCTTAACTTATAATTTCACCGATCAAGATAGAGCTTTGCATAAATTTATCACAGATAAAACAGCTGAGGTAGCAAAAAGAATGCAAGGAGTAAAATCAATCAAAAAAGGCGCTTATCTTAAGGATTATAGCGTTGTGCCTTATCAATCTACTCATAACACAGGTGGAACAACAATGGGTGCAGATAGAGAAACTAGTGTGGTTAATACTTATTTACAACACTGGGATGCGGATAATCTTTTTGTTGTAGGAGCAGGAAATTTCCAACACAATAGTGGATATAATCCAACTGATACTGTGGGAGCTTTGGCTTATCGCTGTGCTGAAGGTATTTTAAAATATCATAAAAGTGGAAAAAGCTTAGCTTGATAATAACTTGAGAGTTTTTGAAAACTCTCAAGATTATAAATTTTTAATTTTTTTCCGATATAGTATATAATATCAAGGAAGGCAAAAATGATTAATGGTGTAAATTTAAATTATAATTATAACACTTCAAATTTTAAGCAAGATAAAAATATTGATTTTAAAATCAACAAACACGGAGTAGCCGTTATAACAGGAGAAGGTGCTTTGTCTTATCGTGGAAAAAATTTGAGTATAATCCTAAAATATTCGGACTTGATAAAAGTATTAGCAAAAAAGATATACAAGAATTTAATAACTTTATGAAGTCAAATGCTTTAAAAGATCCAAATAAAATAGAAAAATCCCCTTTAAAAGATTTTAATCCTGCTTATACAAAATGGGACCCAACTACGGAGAAAATGATGTTAGGTTTTTTTGTTTCTTATTCTAAGATGTTTCATTTGGGCTACGACATCATCAAAAAAGCCGATGAATTTTATAAAGAATTTGACGCACTTATAAGTAAAGATTTAAGCTTAAATGAGTTTAAAACTAAATACATAGATTTTAAGCAAAGACACGATGAATTTGTGAAAGAATACGAAATGGCTATGGGTGATAAAATGTTGCTTTCTAGTGATGATGAAATTATCACTCAACAAAGTGAAAAACCCTTCAAAGCCATTCAAGGCGAAAGTAAAAACAAAGAAACTTACAAAGATGATAGCACAAGAAACGAACTTGTAAAAAAACTATTAGAAGGTAAATTTAGCACTAGTAAAGAATTAGAACTTCTTTTTGGTATGAAATTTAGCGATGATGATGCAGGAGAATTTAACAAAATCCTTTCTTCAAATTCTGCACCAAAAAGTATAGATATTAAGGCTTGAAAATGCAAAAATTTAAATTTTAAAAAGGATAAAAAATGATAGGCATTAACTCAACTTTCAATAATCCCTTTGTTAATCTTAATATTAACATTAAAAACAATAATAACTCTTCCTTAAATTCAAACACTTCAAATAATAGTGTAAAAAATCTATAAGATGCCCAAGACACTACTAAAACAAATAATAAAGTTTTAGGTTATGAAGTAGATAACGAGGGTTATTTTACAAGTGAATTTAATAAAGCAGCAGGAATTCCTGAGGATATAAAAATTCATTCTAGCACTATGGAAAGCTTAGTAAAAATATCTACGAATGAAAAAAATCCATTAAGAGCTTTTGAGAGTATAGACATTGCTAAAACCGTAGGAAATGCCTATAAAATTTTAAGTCAAGTTGTAGGCGAAGATGTGCTAAATTCTAAAGATAACTTTAACTTAGAAGAGATAGCCAACTTCCCACAAGGCTATGAATTTAATCGCCAAACTATGCAAGTAATGAAAATTTATAATTCTGCTACGGATTATTTAAATGCTGATATAGATTTTGATTATGAAAATACAACTGATACAAAAATAAACAAATTGTTTTTTAATACTACTGAAAATCTTATGAAAGGAAATTCTGCCACAGATATTTTTAATAATAATAATGGCGGTGAAGAAAATATTAATACAGGCGTATTTTTTGATACGACACCAAGCAAATACACTAATAAAGATGGCACTATTACTAAAGGTGGGCTTTTAGTAGCTATTATAAATGAGAATATCTATACTAGAGAAGGAGAGGCTACGCGTCAAGGAAAAACCGAAGGCTTTGATAAGTCTATGAGTGGTGAAGAAGTCAAAAAAGCTTGGAATGATAGAAACTATAATTTAAAGTTAGATAAAAATAGTATAAGTTCAAGGTGCGGGTATTGTCGATACAAATAATGAAAATATAGAATTTACACCTTTAATTGAAATAATGCAAAAAGAGCAAAAAGAATTAATAAAATACTTACAGAGAAAACAAAAAATTGATATAACAATTTAAATCACATTAAAAGGTAAAAAATATGAATACTATAAATTCGAGTTTAAGCATTTTTGGAATAAGCACAACAAATAACTGGAATTTTGGCGATAAAAATACCGCTCAAATTCCAAATGATAAAAACAAGTCAAATGTTGCAAATTTAGATGAACTTCTAAAATCTTACAAAGATTATTATGATGAACTTACAAAAGAAATTCCTATCGCTAAAGGCTCTATACAAGATCAGATTTTAAAGGGTGAATTAAGCCAAGAAGATTTTAAAGAAATTGAAGATTTTAAAGCACAAAATAAAGCTTCGGTGCATTGGTTGGATGAAGACTTACAAAAAGAATATGTAAAAATTTATCACACAAGTATGAGTGTAGAAGAATTTAAACAAAAATGATTAGATCTTCAAGCCAAACACGAAGCTAGATTTGGCGAAATTGCCGAGAAAAACAGAAAAGATATTCAACAAAAAATGCAAACTGCACAAGAACAATATAACAACCAAAAAGAACAAGAAACAAAAACTTTTAAACCTATACAAGCAGAAAGTAAAAGCGAAACTTACAAAGATGAAGTAAAAACAAATTTTTGGCAACAATTTTTAAAAGTTCAACAAGAAAATGGAATGGATGTTTTAGAAATCTTAGAAATACTGAATAAGCAAGGCATAGATATAAAAGCTTGAAAATGCAAAAATTTAAATTATAAAAAGGATAAAAAATGTTAAATATTTTACATGCAAATTCAAATCATCGTTTCCATAAATGTATGCCTAAGGAAGTTCATCAAATATATGATACTTTAAAGCTTATGGAACAAGAAGAAGATAAACAAAAAGTAGAAGCCGAAGCTAAAAAAGAAGAACAAAGTAATTCTACAAATACAGATAAAGCAGATAATAAAAAGATAAAATTTTTAGATATGTCTGTTTAGTTTTAAAACAAAGCTTTATTTATAAGGAAGATTGGTATAAATTTTTTATTTAAATGTAAGAATTTTAAGATGCGATATTGAATTTAATGTCGTTATTTTGTGAGTTTTGTTGATAAGTTCTAGCGACAAAATTTTTAAAGTCTTTATCAAAATTTGAATTTTTATCGTTGTTTTTTGAATCTTTATCTGTTTTTTCTAAGCTATTTTCTGAATTTTTATTATCTTTTTCTTTATCTTCTTCTTCTTTTTCTTTGGCCTCTTCGGCTTTAAGCTTCATTGCTTCAGCTCTTGCTTCAAATTCCATTTTTGTAGCATTTGCTGCAACTTTATAGTCTTGTGGGCTAGGATCAGCAGGAGCCATAGCTGCTGCTGCGATTTGTCTTGCATTGGCTATAGTTTCTTCTGGTGTGTTTCCTTTTTGCATGCTGATAGGAACTTCGCCCGCTGTAGCATACATTTGATTATCAGGGCCTCTTGTGTAAGTAAAACTTGCAGCACCTGCTAAGCCGCCACCCGCTGCTTGATGTGCAGCTTCATGAGCCTTTACATTTCTATCGATACTTTGGAGTTCGCGAACTTGAGCTACTTCTTTTTGGCTTAGCTCTACGCCATTAACCATTTGGGTTTGTTCGCCATTTTTTTCTTTATCATCTTTATTTTCACTAAGATTTTTTTCATCTTTTTGAGTGGAATCAGATTGATTTGTTTTATCAAAAGAAGGTTTGCTAGAGTAGTAATCATAAGAGTTATAACTTGAACTAATTTGCATTTATCCTCCTTTTTGTTTTTTAAATTTTAGGAATTTTAACGCATTTTGACTTAAAAATTTGATAAATTTTGTAAAATAATCATAAATACAATTTCAAAGGAATGTAATGATTTATGAAAATGATTTGATTTATATAGAGAAAGAGGAGGCTCAAGTGCCTTGGCTTAAAATTTTTACTAAAGAAATTTATAAAGAATTTAGCGATTGTCCTTTAGAGTTGCAAAAAGAACTTTTTGAAAAAATTTTACTTTGTGAAAAGGCTATGATAGAATTTTACAAACCTGAAAAAATCAATATCGCCTCTTTTGCAAATTATGTGCCAAGGGTGCATTTTCATGTTATGGCAAGATTTAAAGAAGATGCGTTTTTTCCAGAGTGTATGTGGGGAAAACAGCAAAGAGAAGCAATAAAGCTTGATTTGCCTAAATTTGAAGAATTTGTAAAATTTTTAAATAGTAAAATTTTTTAATTTTTATTAATGATTTATTATGTTTTATCTAATAAAATTTTTATATTGAAAATTACTATAAAAAAAGGAAAAAAATGAAAAAAGTTTTATTAAGTTCATTGGTTGCGGTGTCTTTGTTAAGCACAGGTTTGTTTGCTAAAGAATATACTTTAGATAAAGCACATACAGATGTAGGTTTTAAAATCAAACATTTACAAATTAGCAATGTAAAAGGAAATTTCAAAGATTATTCTGCGGTGATTGATTTTGATCCTGCGAGTGCTGAGTTTAAAAAGCTTGATGCAACTATAAAAATCGCATCTGTAAATACAGAAAATCAAACAAGAGATAATCACTTACAACAAGATGATTTTTTCAAAGCAAAAAAATATCCTGATATGACTTTTACAATGAAAAAATATGAAAAAATCGATAATGAAAAAGGCAAAATGACAGGAACTTTAACTATAGCTGGAGTTTCTAAAGATATCGTTTTAGATACTGAAATCGGCGGTGTAGCTAAAGGCAAAGATGGAAAAGAAAAAATAGGTTTTTCTTTAAATGGAAAAATCAAACGCTCTGATTTTAAATTTGCGACAAGTACTTCAACTATTACTTTAAGTGATGATATTAATTTAAATATCGAAGTTGAAGCAAACGAAAAATAATTTTTTAGTCTAAGAGTCTTGCTCTTAGACTTTGTAAATTTTTATCCAAATTTTCTTCACTTTCTTGCCAAATCAATTTAAAATCTGGTTTAAAATTTTCATTTTCTAAATTAAATTCCGTGTTTTTCAAGGTGGATTCTAAAAAAGCAAGATGATTTAAAGCTTGATTTTTGTCATTAAAAATGAAAATAAAATCATTTTCTACGATGAAAATTTTTGCTCTAAAGCGTTTTAAAATTTTTGCAATTTGTTTTAAGATGAGTTTGGCATAGCTTTCTTTAGTATCTTTTAGTTCATTAAAATGAAGCAAGGCAATGATATAGTTGTTTTTTCCCTTTGTAAAGCGTGTAAGGCTTTTTTCATTAGGTAGTTTTGTTAAGGTGTCAAAAAAAGCTAACTTATAAGCGTGACTTAAAAGATAAAAACAAAAAACCAAGCTTGCAAATTCAAAATACCTTATTCCTGCTCCTTCTTGAAATAAAAACTGAAAATATGCAGCAAAAAATGCGATAATAAGATAATATTCTTTAGTTTTAAAGGTTTTGATAAAAATGAGTATTAAGCCGACTAAAAAAAATAAAAATCCTAATTCACTCACAGGCTTAAAAAAATCTAATGCAATAAAATGAAATTCTAAACCAGCGCTATTAAAAGTAGTATTTCTAGGTAAAATGATACTTAAAATGCCTATAAAAATAAGGGTTGTAATTGAAGCAATATTTTTTTTATTTAAAATTAAAACATGATGTTTTCCAAGGCAAAATAGGGTAAAAACCATAGGTAAAAACAAGGCGACAAATAAATTAGCTTGAAAAAAACTTGTATAAAAATAAGGTAACTTAGCTCCTAATAATACTAAAGTCAAAAAGAAAATTTTTGAATTTTTAAAGTAAAAGGATAACACAAGTGTTGAAATTTCAAAAATAAAGCTCAATGATATTAAAAAATCTAATAAAAACATTTCAAATCCTTGATTTTTATAAAAGTGATAATTGTATAGAAAAAAGCTTAAAAGTGGACTTTATTTAAATTTAGCAATTTCATCTTGTATGGTTTGTTCTATATGAAGTAATTCTTCATGAGTTTTTTTGCTATTTTCTAAAAGTTCATCAAATTTAAAGCCAAGCATAACAATACGATATAAATTGGGTTTATATTTTCTCCAATTATATAAAGTGCTAACATCAATGTCTAGTTCATATGCCATATCACGCTTGCTCTTTTTTGTCATTTTTTACCTTAAAAATTTAGCCTTTAAAAAATTTTACATTAAAATTTCTTTATTAAAAACACTTGAAATATTCAATCTTTTATATAAAATATATTTAATATTTCAATATTAATTAAGTTATAGTAGTTATAGTATGGAATAATTCGAGATATTTTTTAATTTTCAAGGAGAAATGTATGGATTTTAATTCAGTTCTTTCTAATATTGGTGATAAGTTACCAAGAGATGGTTTAGCAGCAATTACGCTAAAAGAAAATTTGAACGCTTAAGCGAAGAAAGAAAAAAGATGTGTTAAATCGACTTCCTATGCTTAAACTAAAAAGCCCTGCTTTGGTGTTTTGGGTAGGAACTTTTTTATTTGGCCCTTTTGGAGTAGGGCGTTTTATGATAGGTGATATGGTTTTAGGTTTTGTGCGTTTAGCATTTGTGATTATTCCAAATAATTTTTTATATTGTTGCAAGTGAATCTTTGCAGAACATAGCATATATATTAGCACTTATGAATTGGATAGTCAATTGGACTATTTGGTGGATTGTAGATATGTTTTTAGTAGGTAAAAAACTTCGCAAACAAAATTATGAAAAAATTGTAAATATCATACAGTGATGATTATTTTATTTTAAAACTAATGAAAGAATGGAGATGAAAATGAGTGAAAAATATACACCTTTTGAAGTAGAGCCTACTTTACTTTATGAGAAAGATACTTATAAAATTGTTGCAGGAAAAGCATACACAAATAAAGATGAAAAATTTTGCATAGGCTTAAAATCAAATGGTTTTCCAGTAAATTCTTATCTTATATTTCCTCCACAGCTTAACTTAGATTTATTAAAAAGTCTTTTGGGGGAAGATGGTGCTAAAATTGATGAAATCATAGAATTTATTAAAATAATAATGGAGAAATAATGAAAAATATTTTATTAAGCTTGATGTTGGTTTTTTTATTTGCAGGATGTTTTAATAATAAGCCAAAATGCGATGATGAAGATGTTAAGCTTACGCTAAAAAGTATTTTAGATGATGATGAATGGGTTTATGTTGAGTATGGTTTAAATGAACAATCCTTAAGGGCGTTAAGGATAAATTCCAATGGTATGGATATGAGGGATTTAGAGGCTGCATTATCTACTGATACGCTTGGAGTTTTAAGGGCACATTTTAAACCTTTACTTGATTTGAAAGATTATGCTAATGAAGTGGTTTATACTTCTTTTGAAAGTTTTATAACCAAAGATAGCAAGGATAAAAAAAACTAGTTTTTGTATGGCTAGTTTAAAATTTACTTATCCACAAATGCCTAATGAAATGCGAGAAAAATATTCAAGAGGTGCTTTAAAAGGAATTTTATTTGATGGAGGGGAATATGAAACTCAAATTTCTTATAGTGCTAGATTTAGCGATGATAAAAAGCAAGTTTTTGTAGAACTTTTGGATTATTAATTTATTTTAACAATGAAATTTTATTTTCATTGTCTATATAAAATTTATACTCAATTAATTTCAAGTCTTTTTTGATACAATTTCTTAAAAATTTTTATAAGTAAAAAATTTAAGGAAAATCATGGTTGAAGTAAAAAATCTTACTATGCGTTTTGCAAATCAGCTTTTATTTGAAAATGTGAATTTAAAGCTTGTTAGAGGACAAAGATACGGACTTATTGGTGCTAATGGTGCGGGAAAATCGACTTTTTTGAAAATTCTTTCAGGAGAAATTGAGTCAAGTAGTGGCGAAATAGTATTTGATGAAGGCTTGAAAATCGCAGTTTTAGGGCAAGATCAATTTGCTTTTGAAAACTACACCATCAAAGATGCAGTGATGTGTGCAAATAAGCGTTTGTATGAGGCTTTAAAAGAAAAAGAAAAGCTTTATATGAGCGAGGAATTTACTGATGAGATCAATGAACGCTTAGGTGAGCTTGAGATAATAACGGCCGAAGAAGATCCAAATTATGATTGTGAAACACGTTGTGAAAAAATTTTAAGTTCTTTAAAGATTAAAGATTTTGATGCTTTAATGAGCACCTTGCAAAGTGCGGATAAATTTAAAGTCTTACTGGCTCAAGTTTTATTTTTGGGTGCGGATGTGCTTTTTTTAGATGAGCCTACAAATAACCTTGATTTAGAGGCGATTTCTTGGCTTGAAAATGAACTTTTAAGACATGAAGGGACTTTAGTTGTCATCTCTCATGATAGGCATTTTTTAAATAAAATTTGCACAAGAATTTTGGATGTGGATTTTAAACAAATTCGTGATTTTGCGGGAAATTATGATGATTGGTATATGGCTTCAACGCTTTTGGCAAAACAAGCTGAGCTTAAACGCGATAAAACCTTAAAAGAAAGAGAAGAATTAGAAAATTTCATTCGCCGTTTTAGCGCAAATGCTTCTAAGGCAAAACAAGCCACAAGCCGTGCTAAGGCACTTGAAAAACTAGAGCTTGAAGAGATTAAAATTTCAAGCCGTAGAGATCCTAGCATAGTTTTTAGAACCAATCGTGAAATAGGTAATGAAGTTTTAGAATTTAAAGGTATAGGCAAGGCTTATGATAAACAACTATTTTCAAATTTGGAGCTAAAAATAGAAAAAAATGATAAAATCGCTTTGATTGGGGCAAATGGTGTGGGCAAAAGTACTTTGGCAAAAATCATTGCTCATGCTATAAGTCCAGATAGTGGATCTATGCACCTTGGGGCAACTATAGAGCTTGGATATTTTCCTCAAGATACAAGTAATTTAATTTGTGAAAATTTGAAACTTTATGAATGGCTGATGAGTGAAAAATTTAAAGATCTAGATGAAATCCGCAAGTGTTTAGGTAGAATGCTTTTTAGTGGCAGCGATCAAGAAAAAATGGCAGCAAGTTTAAGTGGGGGCGAAAAACATCGTTTAATGCTTTCTCGTTTGATGCTAGAGCGTCCAAATTTCTTGCTTTTAGACGAACCTGATAACCATTTAGATCTTGAAAGTATTATTGCACTAGGTGAGGCTTTGTATAATTTCAAAGGTGTAGTGCTTTGTATCAGCCACGATAGGGAATTAGTTTCTGCTTTTGCTAATAGAATTTGGCATTTAGAAAATGGTAAGCTTACAGATTTTCGTGGAACTTATCAAGAATTTTTAGGAGAAAATGATGGCTAAATTTAGAATTCAATACAGCGCAGGTTTTGGGCATTATACACAAAATCACAAGGGTTTTGGGCCTACGATTTATATAGAAGAAGTGGTAGAGTTTGATAATGGCAAGGATTATTTTGATTATATAGATTTTTATAAAACTTATTCAAAGAGCGATGATACTTATTTTCATATCAGTTTTTTAGAAGATAGACCTCTAAGCGATAAAGAAATCACCATTCGCAATGAATACCGCAAAATGCGTGATGAAAACTGTAAAAAAGCCAAGGAGGAATTTATAGCCAACAATGAGCTTGATGTGGAGCATTTGCCTACTCATCATGATTAAAAAACATTGATCTTACATAAAAAGGAACGCTTTTTGCTTGTATAGTTTTTGCATATTTTGAAAGGAGAAAACTATGCAGGTAAATTATAGAACGATTAGCTCGTATGAATACGATGCTATTAGTGGTCAGTATAAACAGGTGGATAAACAGATTGAAGATTATTCTTCATCTGGAGATTCTGATTTTATGGATATGTTAAATAAGGCGGATGAGAAGTCAAGCGGAGATGCTTTAAATTCTAGCAGTAGTTTTCAAAGCAATGCGCAAAACTCAAATTCAAATTTAAGTAATTATGCTCAAATGTCAAATGTTTACGCTTATCGTTTTAGACAAAATGAAGGCGAGTTGTCTATGAGAGCTCAAAGTGCTAGCGTTCATAATGATCTTACACAACAAGGTGCAAATGAACAAAGTAAGAATAATACTTTGTTAAATGATTTATTGAGCGCAATTTAATCAAAAGCTCCATTTTGGAGCTTTTATATTTACTTGCAAGAATTTATAATTTCTCTATTTCAAAAGGTGCAAAATTTTTACAAAAAATTTCAAATTCTTGCTCCTCTTTTTCATTTAATTTGATATGTAATATAGCTTTGCAATCCTTAAAATCTTTTGCGAAATTAAAAGAATAAGTTTTTAAAAAATGTTCAAAACGATTTAAATTTTTTAAATCAATAGCAATGGTTGTATTTTTTTTCAATTCGAATGAAAGTAAAGAAGAATTATTGATCACGGCATTTGCCACATCGCTATAAGCTCTTACAAGTCCCCCTGTACCAAGTTTTATACCGCCAAAATATCTTACAGTGATTAAAGCCGCATTGATAAGATCATACCCCCTTAGAACATTTAAAGTTGGCATTCCAGAAGTTCCTTTAGGCTCTCCATCATCACTTTTATCTTCTACAATTTGATTAAAATCATTTAAAACACGATAAGCATAGACAAAATGAACAGCTTTTGGATGCTCTTTTTTTAGTGTTTCTATTAAAAATTTAAAATCTTTAAAAGGGCAAAGAAAAGATAAGAAAGTAGATTTTTTAATATCGATTTGTGTTTGAAAAATTTGATCAATAGTTTGCATTTTTGCCTTTTTTTGTTTAAAATTATACTTATAAAAACTAAAATCAATTTGATGTTAATTTTTAAGATATTTGATATTTATATGATTTGCATTGATATTTTAAGTTTAATTTTGTAAAATTTTCATTATGGAAAAAATCAAAAATTATAAACTTATCATCATTTTACTTAGTCTTGATTTGTTAGCTTTGCTTTATGGAATTTCAACACTGAGTATTAGTGCTGATGAATCTGATATTTATTTTGGTGAGCAGGGTAAATCACTTATTTTTTCCCATAGTTTGCTTTATTATATATCTCATTTTGGAACTTTTATTTTTGGGCAAAATGATTTTGGTTTAAGGCTTCCTTTTTTATTTTTTCATTTTTTAAGTTGTTTGCTTTTGTATTTGCTAGCTTTAAAATATACTAAAACTAAAATCGATGCTTTTTTTGCTTTATTGTTATTTGTTTTATTGCCGGGTACTGTTGCAAGTGCTTTACTGGTTAATGCCGCATCTTTGGTGATTTTTTTAACCCTTGCTATATTATGTGCTTACGAATATGAGAAAAAATGGCTTTTTTATGTATTATTGATTATAGTATTATTTGTTGATAAATCTTTTAATATTTTATTTTTAACTTTTTTCTTTTTTGGGATTTATAAAAGAAATGCTATTTTATTTACCTTATCTCTTGTTTTGTTTGGAGCGAGTATCAGTTTTTATGGTTTTGATACAGGTGGTCGCCCAAGGGGTTATTTTTTAGATACTTTAGGAATTTTTGCTGCATGTTTTTCTCCTTTGGTTTTTGTGTATTTTTTTTATACTATTTATCGTTTGACTTTTCAAAAATATAAAAATTTATTATGGTTTTTAATGAGCGTAACATTTGTATTTTGTTTGTTGCTTTCTTTAAGACAAAAACTTTTTTTAGATGATTTTTTGCCTTTTTGTGTTATTTGCACTCCTTTGCTTATAAAAACTTTAATGCAAAGTTATAGGGTGAGATTACCAGTTTTTCGATTAAGGTATAAAATCTTTATAGAATGTTCTATAATTTTTTTAATATTTTGTTACTTTTTAATCGTCGCTAATCAATTATTGTATTATTTTATAAACAATCCAAATTATCATTTTGCCAATAATTATCATTTTGCTAAAGAATTGGCGCTAGAATTAAAAAAACAAGATATTTTAGAGCTTGCAACAGCCCCAAGTTTGCAAAAAAGATTACGATTTTATGGAATAAAAAATAGTAATAAATTTTATTTAAAAGCTTTAAAACAAGCTGATAAGTATGATATAGACAAAAAAATTGTTAAAGTAAAACTTGGAAAATATGAAAAAGTATATCAGATTTTAAACTATGATTAAAGCTTTTAATTTGTTAGAATTTGTGTTTATAATTCTCATTTTGGGTATAGTTTTTAATTTAGGCAGTCTTTACTTAAAAAAAGACAATCTACTAGAAGGTGCAATACAAATTCTTAATGATATCCAATACACCCAAAATTTAGCCATGATGCAAGAAGGTATAAGAGTTGATGAGTTGGCTATCGCAAAAAGAGAGTGGTTTAAAAGTAAATGGCAGATTTATTTTATAAAATCAGCTGCCACGGGTTATGATCAAACATATACTATTTTCTTGGATAAAAATGGCGATGGAAATGCTAATTTAGGTAAAACTGAAATCAATATAGATAGAGAAATTGCTGTTGATGTAATCAATCATAACAAATTAATGAATTCAGGTCAAAGTGGAGTTATTAGTAAAGATGATGAAAAAACTACACAAAGATTTAATCTTACAAAAAGATTTGGAATAGAAAAGGTTGAATTCAAAGGATCTTGTTCAGGATTTACTAGATTAGTATTTGATGAAATGGGCAGAGTGTATTCTCCGTTAAAAAATGCCAATTATGCGTATGAAAAAACTTTAGCAAAGAATAATTCAGATTGCATTATACGTTTGTTATCAAAAAAGCACGCTCTTTGTATCGTTATAGATACGCTTAGCGGTTATGCTTATATTCCAGATTTTAAAACACTTAAAAGTCAATTTGTTAATATAAAAAATAAAAATTACGAGTGCTCTAAAATATAGCCCCCATTTTTCAACCCACCAAATACTTATATAAATATTTACACAAATATTTATACTATTTAATCCTTTATTTAATCCCCTTTTAAGTTTAATTGGTTATACTTTCATTTCCTTTTTTGAAAAAAGGACTTAAAATCTTTTAAATTATAAAGTTTCACTAACTGAGTAGATTTTATAAATTAACTTTATTTTAGATTTTTTAAGTTTTTAAATTATTTGAGTTTTTAACTTTCTTAATTTTTTAATTTAAAACTAAAAGCTTTTTTATAAATCTTGTTTTTAATTTAAAAACTTTTCTTTTAAAAATGATTTTTTGTTTTGTTCTTTTAAATTAGTATTGTTATTCAAATCTTATTAGTCAATCTTTGAAATCTAAATAAGTGATCGATTGAGCCAGAAAGATTTAGGCATAAGCAATTATGTAAAATCTATTCAATCTAATATTAAAAAGATTAAAAGCTTTCTTTTAATCTTTTATAACTTTTTCTTTGAAGAAAAAGATTAAACTATCTATAA